>JAEUHO010000285.1 GCA_016795345.1 Planctomycetia bacterium
GGCTGCCCGGCGGAGCGCCTCATCCGTACACCGGCGCGACCGCGTTCCCGCGCGCCGTTTTTCCCCCTCCCCCCGGGGGGAGGGGGAAAGGGAACCAGAAGCCTTCCGGGTCCTCGACGGCACCCTTGAGGTGGTACAGGGGGGAGGAGGGGGCGGGCCCCGTCGTTCGGAAGTGGGATGCGGAAGCGACGCGGAAGGGCGCGGCGAGGCGGGGACGGGCGGCGCGGGTGCGGAAGCGGCGCGGAAGGGCGCGTTGAGGCGGGGACGGGCGGTGCGGGTACGGGACCGCGGAACCGCGGGCGCGCGGTGGGTTAGTGGACGCCGACGGGCTTCGGGCCCCCGTCGAAGTAGAGGGCGACGTGGCGCACGACGCCGCTCGCGGGCCCGGAGGCGTCGGTCGTGAGGTCGAGGTCCACGCGGACGACGGCGGCCGCGGTCCGGACGCGGCCCTTCCCGGCGTGGCCGTCGACGAGCGGCGGATGCTCGAGGAGCGCGCGTTCGCCCTCCCGCACCTCGACCTCGAGGTCGTTCAGCGTGACGAGCGCGCCGAGCTCGCCGACGTTCGAGATCGTCACGTCCGCGTCCCGGCCGTGGGCCAGGTGCAGACGCGCCGGGATCGACGTCGGGATGCGTTCCGATCGGCGACGTTCGTCCATCCGGCCACCCCCGCGCGTCCGAACGGCCCATCGGCCGGCCGGACCGGGGGAGTCTACGCGCCCCGCCGTCCGCCGACAATCCCGCCGCGCCGACAGCGAGACAACGGGGTCGTAGCCCATCGTCTCGGTGTCGACAGCGAGACAACGGGGTCGTAGCCCTTCGTTTCGGTGTCGACAGCGAGACAACGGGGTCGGAGCCCTTCGTTTCGGCGTCGTGACACCGGGGAGGGGCGGCGTGCGACGCTGACGGGATGGCGCCCCCGCGTGGCCTCCTCCTCCCCGCCGTCCTGCTGACGGCGGCGGGCGTCGGCTTCGGCGTGCTCGGGAACCACGCCCTGCGGCTGGAGGGCGACCTCGCACGCCGGCGCGCCCGCGCGCGCGCGGAGCTCTCGGTCCGCGACGCGGCCGCCGACGCGCCGACGCGGCTCGCCCGCGGCGACGGGCCGGAGATCGGCCGCGTCCGCCTCCACGACCCGACCGGCGCGTTCGAACGCGCGACCGCCGGCGTCCCGGAGCCCGTGCGGCTCCTCTTCGACCAGGCCCTGTTCCTCGAGCGGCAGGGGCGCCACGTCGAGGCGCGGACCACGTGGGAGCGCGTCGCGGCCGCGGCCGACGCCGGCCCCCTCGCGCCGCTCGCCGCCGCCCACGCGACCGCCGTCGCGCTCCGCGCCGACACCGGCCGCCCGCCGCCCCCGCCGCCGCCCGCCACCCAGGGCGTCACCGAGGACGGCCTGCCGCTCGCGCCGTGGTGCGCGTACCTCCGCCTCGCGCTCGAGGTGCAGGGCGGGGCCGTCGGCGCCGACGTCGCGTCGGCCGTCGAGGGCCTCCTCGCCGCCCCCGACGGCCACGGCGTCCGCACCGACGGCGGCCCGGACGCCGGCGACCTCCTCGTCCGCGCCGTCGAGCTCCTCGGCGAGCCGCGCCTCGCGGCGCTCCCCCCCGCGCTCGCGGCACGCCTGCGCGCGCGCGCCGCGCAGGCGACCCTCGCCCACCGCGCGCTCCCCCGCCTCGCGCGCGCCCCGCTCGCCGTGCTCGACGACGTGATCGCCGCCAAGGTCCCGCAGGACCCCGCCGTCGTCCGCTTCGTCGCCGTGGACGACCTCGGCTCGGCCCTCGCCGACGCGCTCCCGGGCACCGTCCGCGCGACCACCCGCCCGGACACCATCCCCGCCGGCGCCGCCCGCACCCAGGCCCCCACGCCCCTCGACGGCCTCTGGGTCTACGACGTCCCCACCCCGGGCCCCCTCGAGGGCTCCGGCCCCTGGCTCCTCCTCGCCGCGGGCCTCGCCGTCTATGCCGCCGCCGCCGTCGCGACCCTCCTCGCCCTCCGCCGCGCCCGCCGCACCCGCGAGATGAAAGACGACTTCGTGGCCGCCGTCAGCCACGAGATGAAGACCCCCATCGCCGGGGTGGCCGCCATGGCCGAGCTCATCGCCGACGACGCCTCCCTCCCCGACCGCACCCGCCGGTACGCCGAGCGGATCGGGGTCGAGATGGCCCGCCTCGGCGCCACCGTCCGCGACGTCCTCGACGCCGCCCGGATCGAGCGCGACCCCACCTCGGCGATTCGCCCGCGGAACGTCGAGCCCGCCGACGTTGTGAAGGAGGCGGCCGCGACGGTCCGGCCGGCCCTCGAACGGCGGGGATTCGCCGTCGAGGTCGACGTGACCGCCGCCGGCCGCCCCCTCGCCCTCGACCCCGACGCCCTCGCCCACGTGCTGCACAACCTCCTCGACAACGCCGCGAAGTTCGCCGCCGACCGCCGCGAGGTCGCGGTCCACGCCGCGCCCGTCGCCGGCGGCTACCGCATCGAGGTCCTCGACCGCGGCCCGGGGGTGCCCGCCGCCGAACGCGCGCGCGTCTTCGACCGGTTCGTGCGCGGCGCCGCCGCCCGCGAGGGCGCGGTGCCCGGCGTCGGCCTCGGGCTCCACGTCGCACGCGCCCTCGTGACGGCGCACGGGGGCTCGATCGACGTGACGGAACGGGAGGGCGGCGGAGCGCGGTTCGTCGTGGACCTGCCCGCGCCGCCGGGGACCACGTCCGCGTCCGACGCGACGCGCGGGGGAGCGACGTGATGCAGGCGACCGGTGACGAGCGCATCCTCGTCGTCGAGGACGACGAGACCCTGGGCCTCGCGCTGGTGGACGCGCTGACCCAGGAGGGCTACCGCCCCCACCTCGAGCCCAACGGCCGCCGCGCCCTCGAACGCGCCACCGGCTCGCGCTTCGACCTCGTCCTCCTCGACCTCATGCTCC
>JAEUHO010000286.1 GCA_016795345.1 Planctomycetia bacterium
TCCGCTTGTCCGTCGACCGCAGGCGGAGCTTGCCGTCCTCCCCGAGTTCCCATCCCCCTCGGTACGCCTCCTGGTCCTCCCATCGCGTCGGGAAGCCGGTGCCCGGCTTCGTCTCGACGTTGTTCCACCACATGTACTCGGTGCCCTTGCGGTCGGTCCAGATGTTCTTGCAAGCGATCGAGCACGTGTGGCACCCGATGCACTTGTCGAGGTGGAAGACCATCGAGATCTGGGAGCGGACGTCCATGGTTCGGGTCCCCGCCTACCAGCGCAACGCCGGGAGCTTGCGAACCAGGATGTGCGTGTCCCGGTTGCAGCCCACGGGGCCCCAGTAGTTGAAGTGGTAGGTGAACTGCCCGTAGCCGCCGACCATGAGGTTCGGCTTGAGGTGGGTACGCGTGAGGCTGTTGTGACCGCCCGCGCGCCGGTTCCCACGCATCGGGGTCCGCGGCACCCCGTACGTCCGCTCCGGCGAGTGGTACTGGATGCTGATCCCCGGCGGAATCCGGTCGCTGACCGCCGCCCGCGTGACGACGACGCCGTTGTCGTTGTAGACCTCGACCCAGTCGTTGTCGACGACGCCGATCGCGTCGGCGTCTTTCGGGCTGATCCAGAACGGATCGCACCCGCGCGAGAGCGTCGACATCCGCTGGTTGTCGCCGTAGGTGGAGTGGATGTGCCACTTGCCGTGCGGCGTGAGGAAGTTGAGCATCACCGTCGGACCGGCCTCCTTCGACACGCGGAGGTCGCCGTACTGCGCCGGCAGTGGCTTCGGCTTGTACGTCGGGAGGTGCTCGCCGTACGCGATGTACGCCGGGTGGTCGAGATACAGATGCTGGCGCCCCGTGAGCGTCCGCCACGGGACCAAGCGTTCTACGTTGTAGGTGAACGGCGCATAGGCGCGGCCGTTGTCGGTCAACCCGGACCACATCGGGCTGTTCAGCAGCCGGCGGGGCTGCGCCTGGAGGTCGGCGAACGAGAAGCGCGTCCCGCGCATCCGCTCCGCCAGGTCACGCAGCGCCAATCCCGTCTTCTCCTCCATGTTGACGTACGAACGATAGGCGAGTTCGCCGTTCGTCGTCGTCGCCAGCGAGAGCACCGCGTTGCAGGCGTCGACGTCGCGTGCGATCGACGGGTACGCCGTGCCGCCGATGGTCTCCCGCGGCCCGTCACGGAGCATCTCGTCGTAGACGTCGTCACACTTGTACGACGTGCCGTGCGCGGACAGCCCCACCGACCGTACCAGCGGGCCGAGCGCGCAGAAGCGCTGATGGAGCGCGGCAAGGTCGCGGCGCACGACGCGGAACGACGGCATCGTCTTCCCCGGGATCGCGTCGACCTCGCCCCTCGACCACTCGAGCGGCTGCGGCTGGGCGATCTCGGCCGCCGAGTCGTGCGCGAGCGGCGCCGCGACGAGGTCGACGATCGGTTCGGGGAAGTGCCTGGGCGCGAGCTCGGACACCTTCTTGGCGACCGCCCGGAAGATCTCCCAATCGCTCTTCGACTCCCAACACGGCGGCACCGCCGGTGAGAGCGGGTGGATGAACGAGTGCATGTCGGTCGAGTTGAGGTCGGCCTTCTCGTACCAGGTGGCCGCCGGCAGGACGACGTCGCTGTAGAGCGCGGACGTGTCCATGCGGAAGTTCAGGTCGACGACGAGGTCCAGCTTCCCGGTCGGTGCCTGCTCGTGCCAGACCACGTCCTTCACGGCGTCCTTCGCGACCTCGACCGCCACGTCGTTGTGGTGGGTCCCGAGGTAGTGCTTCAAGAAGAACTCATGCCCCTTCGCGCTCGCCATCAACGCGTTGCCGCGCCAGATGAACCACACGCGGGGCCAGGCGGCCTCGGCATCGGGGTCCTCGACGGCGAACTTCAGGTCCTTGGACTTCAGCCGCTCCACGACGCGCGCGACGATCGCCTCGTCCGTCTTGGCGCCCGAGTCCACCGCCTCCCGCACGGTCGCGAGCGGGTTCTCGAGGAACTGCGGGTAGAAGGGGAGCCACCCGCTCTTGACGGCACGGACCTGCGTGTCCATCGCGTGGCCGTGGCGCCAGTTCGCGTCGGACGCCGGCACTGTGTGGTAGTCGCCGTACTCCTTCTCGTACCGCCACTGGTCGCTGTGCACGTAGTGCCACGACGGCGCGTTCTGGAGGCGGGCGACCGGGTTCCAGTCGCGCCCCATCGCGATCGCCGACCACGACTCGCCCGGCGCCAGTTTCTCCTGACCGACGTAGTGCGCGAGCCCGCCGCCGTTGACGCCGACACAGCCGCCGAACACGAGCGCGTGCATCGCCGCCCGGTAGATGAGGTTGCCGTGGTACCAGTGGTTGATGCCAGCGCCGATGATGACGGTGCACTTCCCTCGCGTCTTCTCCGCGGTCGTCCCCCACTCCCGCGCGAACTTGACGAGGTTCTCCGCCGAGACGCCCGTGTACCGTTCCGACCACGCCGGCGTGTACGGCCGCGTCGCGTCGGCGTAGTCCGCGGCATACTCGCCCGGAAGCCCCCGTCCGACGCCGTATTGCGCCATCAGCAGGTCGTACACGGTCGCGACGACGGCCGTCCCGTCGATGGTGCGGAGACGCTTCACCGGGACGCCTCGCGCATGCACCCGTCCCTCGCCGAAGTCGTCGAGGTGCACCGACAGCACCTCGTCGGCGTCGTCGAGGAACGTCAGGACCGGGTCGATCGTCGAGCCGTCCGCGCCGTCCTCGAGCTTGAGGTTCCACTTCCCCTTGCCGCTCCCCCATCGATGCCCGACGGAACCCATCGGCATCTTCGGCCGGCGGTCCTTGGCGTCGAACACCAGGAACTTCCAGTCCTTGTGCTCCTCCCCCCCGTACCCGGCCACGCGCCCCGCGCGCAGGAGCTGTCCAGGCTTCCAGACGCCGTGCTCCTGCTTCAGCTCCACGAGGAACGGCGCATCCGAGTACCGCTTCGCGTAGTCGAGGAAGTACGGAACCTTGCGTTCGTGGTGGAACTCCTTGAGGAGCACGTGGTTCACCGCCATCCACCACGCGCCGTCCTGTCCGGCGTTGATGGCGATCCAGTCGTCCGCGTACTTCGCGACCTGCGAGAAGTCCGGCGAGAAGACCACCATCTTCGTCCCGTTGGTCCGGGCCTCCGCGGCGAAGTGGCAGTCCGGGGTCCGCGTCATGTTGAGGTTGGAGCCCATGACGGCGAGCAGCTTCGCGTTGAACCAGTCGGCGCTCTCGTTGACGTCGGTCTGCTCGCCCCACATCTCCGGGCTCGCCGGCGGCAGGTCGCAGTACCAGTCGTAGAACGAGAGCGAGATCCCGCCCATGAGCTGCAGGAACCGCGAGCCGGCGGCGTACGACAACATCGACATCGCCGGGATCGGCGAGAAGCCGGCGATGCGGTCCGGGCCGTGCGTGCGGACGGTGTCCACGCACGACGCCGCGACGATCTCGAGCGCCGTCGCCCAGCTCGCCCGCCGGAACCCGCCCTTGCCGCGCGCCGTCTGCCAGCGGCGTCGCTTTTCGGGGTCCGCCACCAGCGCGCGCCACGCCTCGACCGGGTCGGCGTGCGCGGCGCGCGCCTCGGCCCAGAGGTCGAGCAGCGCGCCGCGGACGTAGGGGTACTTCACCCGCAGCGGCGAGTACAGGTACCAGGAGAACGAGATGCCTCGCTGGCAACCGCGCGGCTCGTAGGGCGGCAGCCCCTTCTCGAGCGCGGGGTAGTCGAGCCCCTGCATTTCCCAGGTGACGATGCCGTCCTTCACGTGGATGTTCCACGTGCAGGAGCCGGTGCAGTTCACGCCGTGGGTGCTGCGCACCACGCGATCGTGTTGCCAGCGATTCCGATAGAACTCCTCCCACGCGCGCAGGTGCGCGTCGGACTCGTCCTTGATCCAACCCGGGGCGTTGCCGTTCTGGCTCATGACTTCCCCTTCACCAGCGAGGCACGCACCCCGCGAAACCGCCGCCTCCACGCGAAGTCCAGCCCGACGAGGGCCACGCCGGCACCGGCGACGCCGAGCACCACGAACGCGAGTTGCTGGCCGGTGCGATCGGGGCCGGCGCCCCGGGCCTCGGCGTCGGCGAGGAACGCGACGAGCGGCAGGATCTCGTCGTCGGCGACGAGCGGTCTCCCTCCGTCCTGCAGGCCGAACTGCGGCTTCATGGTCGGCGTCGGCGGTGCCGCGAGCCAGGCCTGCAGCGCGCGCACGCCCCCCAGGCGCGACGGCGCGGCGGTCAGATCGGGCCCGAGACGACCGCCGCCGAGCGCGCCCGCGTCGCCGGCCTGATGGCAGCCGAGGCAGGCCGCGCCGCCGGCCGTGAGCGCGCGTCCTCCGACGAACAGCGCGCGACCCTTCGCCACGAGCGCCGCGAGCGCGCGCGGGTCGGTGGGGAGGTCTGCGCCCGCGGCCTTGCCGAAGATCGACCGCTCCTTCTTGCTCTCGGCTTCGATGACCTGCAGCAGCGCCTCGGCGCGCTTCACGGTCATCCCGGAGATGACCTGCATCTCCTGGTTGCGCGAGGCGGCCTTCAGCCGCGCGGCGTAGGGATCGCCGGACGCGAGGATCTCCCGCGGGCGCACGATGAAGTCGACGAGCCACGCGCGGCTCGCGGGTCCCTCCGGCGTCCCCACGCGCGCCGTGACGTCCTTGAGGTCGGGCCCCACGAGCGGCCCCCCGCCGATCGTGTGGCAACTGGCGCAGCTCACCCGGAAGTCGTCGACATCGCCGTCGGCGAAGGCCGCGCCGGCGAGCGCGGCCACCGCCACCACGCCGACCAACAGTCGCGCGCCGGGGATCAGAACGCGTCGCATGGAGCAACCTCCACACGCCGCCTAAACACATGCAGTGCCGATCGCAAACGCGAGAGACCGACGCACCCAACTCACGGCGCCTGGCCCACTTGCGCGCGTGCAACGCTTCCGTCGCATGTCGTACGCCGCATCACGCGGTATGCACCCGGAGCGCGCGGATCGTCCTAAGTCGTTGCCAGCGTTCGGGTTCCGTGGTGCCGCGGCGTGTATGCACCTCGGCGGCGCCTCGCGGCGTCAGTCGTCGCCGGTGCCGCGTCCCGGGTTCGCGCCCCCCGCGTCGCCCTGCGGGCGGAACCCCTCCCGCTGGATCCCGAGGTCCCGCATGATGCGCTGCAGCGCGGCGCGGGTGAGCCCGCAGGCCTCCGCCGCCCGCGTCACGTTACCGCCGGAGCGCTCCAACGCGGCCAGCACGAACCGACGCTGGAACCGTTCGACCACCCGCTGCTTGCCTTCGTCGTACGACAACCCGTCCTCGACGGCCGCCGCCGGGTCGTCCGCGGCCAGCCGCAGATGATGCGGGAGGATCACCGCGCCACCGGACGCCACGACGGCCTGTTGGAGCGTGTTCTCGAGCTCGCGTACGTTGCCCGGCCAGGGATGCGCCCGCAGCTCGTCGAACGCTGCCGGGGACAACGTGGGGACGGCCGCCCCTTCCCCGAGCAGCTCCCGGGTCGCCCGCTCGAGGAAGTGCGCGACGAGCGCCGGAAGGTCGCCGGGGCGCTCGGCAAGGGTCGGGATCCTCACGGTCATCACCCGCAGCCGATAGTACAGGTCCTCGCGGAAGGCCCCGGAGGCGATGAGGGGCAGGAGTTCGTGGTTCGTCGCGGCCACCAGCCGGAACTCGACGGGCTCGTCCCTGAGGCCGCCCACCGGGCGTACGAGCCGGTCCTCGAGCACGCGCAGCAACTTCGCCTGGAACGCCAGGGACATCGACGGAATCTCGTCGAGGAAGACCGTTCCCCCCTGCGCCTGCGCGAACAGGCCGGCGTGATCGCGGTGGGCCCCGGTGAACGAACCCCGCTTGTGCCCGAACAGCGTGGACTCCAGCAGCGTGTCGGGCTGGGCCGCACAGTTGACGGCGAGGAAGGGGCGCGACGGGAACCGGCCGAGGTCGTGCAGCGCGCGGGCGACCAGTTCCTTGCCCGTGCCGCTCCGCCCGTGGACGAGCACGGGCACGCGCAGGGGGGCGATCCGTTCGATCTGTGCGACGACCTCCCGCATCCGCGGGTCCACGGCGATGAGGGGTCGTGCGCCTCCGCCCGCGGCACGGCTCCGCCGTCGGACGACCGCGCGGACCCCGACGCGCTCGACCACGTCGAGCAGCGCGGCATTGTCGAACGGCTTCGCGAGGAAGTGGGCCGCACCGGCCTGCAAACACGCGACGGCCGTCTCGATCGTCCCGAACCCGGAGATCAACACGACCTCGGCATGGCTCCACCTCGCCCGGATCTCCCGGAGCAGATCGAGGCCCGACAACCCGGGCATCCGCACGTCCGTGAGAACGAGGTCGACTTCGTGGTCCGCGAGCCAGGCCAGCGCGGCCTCGCCGGACGCCGCGCCGGTGACGGCCGCGCCGGCCCCCCCCACGAGTCGCTCGATCCCGCGCCGGATGTCGTCCTCGTCGTCGACGACGAGGACGCGGAGCTCTCGCAGCAACGCCTCGGCGGTCACGTACGGCCCTCCAGCATCGGTCGCCCCCCGTGCTGCGGTCGGACCATCGACACGCGCGGGAGACGCACGCGGAACGTCGTGGCGCCGGGGTCGCCGCAGGCCAACGTCAGCGTCCCGCCGTGGGCCTCGACGATCCGGCGTGAGATCGGCAGCCCCAGGCCGGTGCCCTTGCCCGCGGGTTTCGTCGTGAAGAAAGGCTCGAACGCGCGATCACGCTGCGCCGGGGGGACGCCCGGCCCGTCGTCGGACACGTCGACCACGAGCGTCCGACCCGCGTCGGTCTCGCCCACGACGACGCGGACGGAGCGTCCGACGCCTTCGACCGCCTGGAGCGCGTTCATCACGAGGTTCACGAAGACCTGCCGCAGTTGGATCGCGTCGCCTCGGACCACGGGATCGGCGAGGGTGCCCTCCCTCGTGAGCTCGACGCCGGCCCGCCGGGAGAGCGGGCGCAGGAACCGGGCGACCTCGTCGAGCGTCTCGTCGAGGTCGACGTCGCCCACCTCCGGGTCGGCGCTGTACGCGGTGTCGAGGAGCCCCCGAACCGCACGGCGGCACGTCTCGGTGTTCCGACGCACGACGTCGACGTGCTCTCGGAAGGGCGACGCGATCGGGAGCTCGGCCTCCATCATCTGGGCGTACATCGCGATCGCGCTCAGCGGGTTGTTCAACTCATGGGCGACGACCGCCGCGATCTCGCCGAGCACCGCGAGGCGCTCCTGCCGGGCCTGCCGCTCGTCGAACGTCACGAGCTCCGTAATGTCCCGTGCGACGAGGAGCCGGCCGAGCCAGCCGCCCGCGGTCGGGATCCGCGTCGCGAGCACCTCGTAGACCCGGGCCCCGACCTCCAATCTGCACGACTGCTTCGGCAGGTCGCCCCGCGCGAGGCAGGCCACGCAGTCGCGCACGTCCGCGCCCTCGCCACGAGCGCACCGCAGCGCGAGATCGCGGCCCCGCGAGGTGTCGAGGAACGGGAGCAGCGGCTCGGCGGCGCGGTTCGACAGCTGGACCCGCCCGGCGTCGTCGAAGAACACGAGCGGGTCCTGCATCGACCGGACCATCGCCTCCAGTCGGTCGCGCTCGCGCGAGAGTTCGTCCTTCCGCGCCTCGAGGTCGGCGGCCGTCCGCTCGAGCCGGGCGGTCCGGTCGCGGACAGCCTCCGTCATCACGTTGAAGGCCGCCGCGAGCTCGCCGACCTCGTCCGTGGACTCCACCTCCACGCGGCCTCCGAAGTCGCCGTCGGAGACGCGGCGCGCGGCGTCCCGCAGCCGTCCGAGCGGCTTCACCAGGAACCGCAACGGGAAGAAAAGCAGCACCGCGGTCGCGAGCGCGATCAGGAGCCCCGCCCCGACGAACCGGCTCTGGAGCCCCGCCACAGGCTCGAGCGCCCGCGCGGTCCCCATCTCGACGACGACCCGCCAGTCCGCGGCGGTGAGCGCGGACGGCGTCGCGAGCGTTTCCGCCGCCGCCGGACGCGCCCGGGGCGTGCCCGCGGCGACGGTCCGGAGCACCGCAGGTCGGCCCGGGTCGGTGTGCACCGACTCGAACCCCGCGCCCGACGGGTCCTCGACCGCGACCACGAGATCCTCGAGATCCTCGACGCCGGCACCGAGCGGGACACCGGCGATCCAGCGCGCCGCCGCGACCCAGCAGACGAGCACGCCCACGCGTCGCTCGCGCGCGAGGTCGAGCACCGGCGTCGAGAGCCCGAAACAGAGGACGCCGTCGGATCCGACCGGCGCGAAGGCCCCCACCCACTCGCCGTCGCGCAAGCGCGCCGTCTCGACGAACGCGTCGAAGCCGACCGGCGGCGTCGCGCCGACCCCCGCCAGCCTCCGCCCGTCGGTCCCGACGACGACGAGATCCACGAACGCGGGGACGATCGGGAGCTTGTTCTCCGCGAGGTGCCGGCGCAGCGCCGCCGACTCATCGGCGGACGGCGGCGCCGAGAGCGCCGCGAGGCGAGCGGCCTCGCCGCGCACCAAGCCGTCCGACGCGAAGTCCCGCGCGCGGAACGTCACCGTACGGAGGGCCTCGTCGAGCACGAGCGCGCGGGCCTGGGCCGTCGAGCGCAGTCGCTCGACGATCTGCTCCCTCAATGCGTCCCGCGCCGAGTTCGAGACCAGCCACGCCCCGATCGCATACGCGAGAAAACACAGCCCGACGAAGCCGAACGTCAGCTTGTAGCGGATCGGGATGCGGGCGAGCGGGTCACGCATGGCCCCCCGCGCGCTCGGACGACAGAGGAGGGGACGACGGACGCGCGGGCATGTGGCCCCCATCGTAGACTCCGCCCCCGCGGGGACGCGACCCCCGCGCGGCCGCCGCGCCCCCCGGAGCCCACGCCATGCCGTCCCCGCACCGCCCGGCGCTCGTCTCGTTGCTCGGCGTCTCCGGCAGCGGCAAGACGACGCTCGCGGCCGCGCTCGTGCGCCATTGGACGGCGTCGGGCCTACGGGTCGGCTATCTGAAACACGCGTCGCACGGCTTCGAGATGGACCGCCCCGGCAAGGACACCGCGCTGCTGACCGAAGCGGGCGCCGCGGGCGTGGGCGTCGCCGGGCCGGACGGCGTCGCATATCTCGAGCGCGGGACGCCGGCGGCGCCCGACACCCTGGTCGCACGGTGGTTCGCCGACCGCGACATCGTGCTCCTGGAGGGGTTCCGCGTCCACGGTCACCCCGCGGTGGTGCTCGTCGGACCGTCGGACCCGGCAACGGCGGTGGGCGAGGCGCGCGGACCGATCCTCGCCGTCGTCGCGGGACCGGACGGCCCCTCGGACGCAGTCCGTCGGTCCGCGGGAGCCGCACCGGTGTTCGCGCGCACCGACGTCTCCACGCTCGCGGCGCTGCTCCGCACGGCGCTCGGCGTCGCCAGCTGACGTCGGGGGGGCACGTGCGCGGCGATCCGGCTCCGGGACCGCGAGGCCCGGCGGCCGGCGGGCCTCGCGGTCCCGAACCCTGGCGGCGCCCCCGTCTCCCGCCGCGGGGTCAAGGGCTGTGGAGAGTTCGCCTTCGCTCGGTTTTCGGGGCCCGAACCCCCCGAAAACCCGCTCGGCGGGCGGGCCTTGCGGGCCCGCGCTTCGCGGCCGTGAAGGAGTCTGCGACTCCTTCCCAGCCACTCAGCGATCGTTGCCGATCACCCACGGGTCGGCGAGCTCGCCGTCCATGTAGGAGACGGCCATCCGCGGCGTGTTGAAGCCGAAGCCGATGGAGCCGTCGCGCGAGAGGATGATGACGCCCGCGAGGCCCGACACGCGCGCGTCCATCTCGCGGATCGACAGCCACGCCGCGTCCTGCGCCGACGCGTCGCGGAGGTGCGAGACCGCCGTCCGCGCGAGCCCCATGCGCAGGATGCCCTCGCCCCAGCCGGTGCAGGCGGCGCCGCCCTCGCGGTTGTCGGCCCAGAGGCCCGCGCCCGGGATCGGCGTGTCGCCGACGCGGCCGCTGCGCTTGCCCGGCGTGCCGCCGGTGCTGCCGCCCGCCGCGATGTTGCCGCCGCGGTCGATGGCGACGCAGCCGACGGTGCCGCGCGGGCCCCGCGTCGGCGGCGGGCCCGATGGCCGCCGGTCGAAGGCCGCCCGCGGGTCGGCCGGCACCGCGCCGGCGCGCATGGCCTCGAAGCGCCGCCGCTCGCGCTCGACGACGAAGTCGGCGTTGTCGCACGTCGCGAGGCCCTGCTCGCGCGCCCAGCGCTCGGCGCCCTCGCCCATGAGCATCACGTGCTCCGCGTGGAGCAGGCTGCGCGCGGCGCGGAACGGGCTGCGGATCGTGCGCACGCACGCGACGGCGCCGACGCCGCGGTCGCGCCCGTCCATCACCGCCGCGTCCATCTCGACGACGCCGTCGCGCGTGAGGACGCTGCCGACGCCCGCGTCGAAGGTCGGGTCCTCCTCGAGGAGCGTGACCGCGGCCTCGACCGCGTCGAGGGCCGCGCCGTTGGCGGCGAGCACGCCCCACGCGGCGGCGCACGCCCGCGCGACCCCCTCGCGGTGGGCCTTCCACTCGTCGTCGGGGATGGCCCAGGCCCCGCCGTGCACGATGACGGCGGGCCGGGGCGGCGGGGGCTTGTCCATGAAGGGGAAAGCGTAGCCCCGGGCCGGCCGGGAGGCGGCGCGAAACCTCCGACGAGGCCCGGTGGTACGGTCGCGTCGTGCTCGACGGCGACGCGACCGAGGACGCGGCCACGATCCGGGAGGTCCTCGCGGGCGACCGCGAGGCCTATGGCCGGCTCGTGGCCCGGTACGGCCGGCGCGTCCACGACCTGGCGCGCCGCATCCTCCGCGACCCGGTCGAGGCCGAGGACGCCGCGCAGCATGCGTTCCTGAACGCGTTCCGCGCGCTCGACCGCTTCGACCCGCGGCGGCCCTTCCGGCACTGGCTGCTGCGCATCACGACGAACCTCTGCCGCAACCGGCTCGTGACCCGCGCCCACCGCCCCACCCCCCGTGGCGTCGGCGCGGAGGACGACGACCGCCCGAGCCTCGTCCCCGCGGCGCGCGCCCCGGCGGAGCCGGCGGGCGACGGCCCCGACGCCGCCCGCGTGCGCGCCGCCCTCGAGGCCCTCCCCGAGACGTACCGCACCGCCGCGGTCCTCCGGTACGTCCACGGCCTCGACCTCGCCGCCATCGCCGAGATCACCGACGTCCCGCTCCCGACCGTGAAGACCCACCTCCACCGCGCTCGGGCGGCCCTGGCCCGCCTGCTCGCGCCGCCCGAAACCCCGCCCCCCCGCGCCGGTACCACCCCATGAGCCCCATGCCCTCCGCGCCCCCCCCGCCCCCGGTCCCGGACGACGACCCCGCCGCGTGGGCCGCCGGCCTGCTCGACCCCGCCGCCGCCGCCGCCCTCGAGCGCCGCGCGGCGACCGACCCCGCGCTCGCCGCGCGGCTGCGCGCCGAGCGGGCCCTCGAGACGACCCTCGCGGCCGACGGGCTCGCGCCGCTCCCGCTCCCGTTCGTCGCGAAGGTCCTCGCGGCGGTCCGCGCGGCGCCGCGGGCCCCGTGGGAGCGCCCGGTCGTCCTGGGCCTCGCGTTGCCCCGCTGGGCGCGCAGCGCCGCGGCCGCGCTCCTCGTCGGCGCCGGCGGCTGGCTCACGCTCGCGGGCATCGAACCCGTGGCCGCCGCCGCCGACACGCTGGCCGCGTCGTCCCCCGCGCCGACCGCGGTCCTCGCGACGTCGGCCCTGCCCAAGGGGGCCGGCCCGGCGCCGTGGACGCAAGGCCCGTCCGCCGGCGCCCGCGACGTCGCGGCGTCGATCGCGAACGAAGCCGTGCGGCTGCCCGGCGGGCCCACGGGGCTCGTGGCCGTCGGCGCCGCGCTCCTCGGCGCCGCGCTCGCGACCGCGCGCGTCGTGTCGCGCCCGCGCGCGAACGGGGGCCCGCGATGACCCTCCGCCCCCGCCTCCTCGCCCTCGGGGCCGCCGCCGCGCTGCTCCTCGTGTCGTCCGTGGCCGCGGCCGGCGACGCCCCGCCGGTCTCGCGCGAGGCCGAGGCCGGCGCCGCGACCCTCGTCGGCTGGGCGGCGGTGATCGTCGCCAGCGTGGCGGGCTTCGGGTGCGTCGCCGCGATCCTCGCCGCGCTCTTCCCTCGGGTCGCCGCCGCCACCGACCGCCAGGCCCGCGCGTCGGCCCCCACCGCCGCGCTCCTCGTCGGGTCGCTGCTCGCCCTCGGCCTGGTCGCGCTCCTCGCCGGGCTCGCCCACGCGGGCGGCCCCGGCGCGAGCATCGGCTTCCTCCTGCTCGGGGTCCCCGCGATCCTGCTGCTGCTCGCCGGGAGCCTCGCGACCCTGCCGCTCCTCGGCGAGCGGCTGCTCGGGGCCCGCGGGCCCGCGGCGTCGCCGCTCTGGCGGTCGATCGTGGGCAGCCTCGCGCTCGGGACGGCGCTCCTCCCGGGCGTCGTCTTCCAGCTCCACGCGGTCGGGTTCCTGGTGGCCATGGCCGTGTTCGGCTGGCCCCTCGGCGTCGGCCTCTCGGCCCTCCTCGCGTGGCGACGCAGCCGGCGCGCCCCGCCGGCCACGCCCCCCGCGGACGAGCCGCCGACCGCCCCCTGACGGGGGACGGGACGTCGGGGATCGGGCGCGCACCGCCCTTCGGGGGGCCGCCCACGCACCGGGGAGGGGCTACAATCCCCGACCATGCCCGGCGAGCGCCCGCCCCCCACCGCGACGGCCCCCCGTCGCACCTGGCTCGCCGACCTGGCGAACGCGCTCGCGCACGCCCAGGACGCCGGCGAGGCCGCGGAGCGCCTCGCGGAGCAGATCGTCCGCCTCTCGCCCGGGGCTTCGGCCCGCGTCTACCTCCTCGGCCCCGGCGACCGCTGCGCGACGTGCCCGCGCGCGCGCGAGTGCACGACCCGCGACCGCTGCCTGCATCTCGCGGCCGAGCGCGGGACCTTCGCCCAGCTGCCGACGGTCGCCGAGCGCATCCCGCGCACGTTGTCGCCGTGGGCCGACGCGCTCGGCGCGACGACGCTCGAGCGCCGCGTCCGCGTCGCGCAGGAGATCGCCGCGCCCGGCCAGCCCGCGGCCGGCCAGCCCGCGCAGGAGGGCGACGCGGTGTCGCTCCTGCTGTCGCTCCGCGCGGGCGCGGAGGTCGTCGGCGTCGTCGCGATCCGCGTGGACGGCCCGGTGCCCGCCGAGTCGGAGTCGGTGGCGGAGGAGGCGGCGTTCCTCGCGGGCGCCGCCGTGCGCGCCGCGATCTCCCGCGCCCAGGAGCGCCGCCGCTTCGAGCAGCTGCTGCTCGTCAACGACCTCGGCCGCAAGGTCAACTCGATCCTCAACCTCGACCTCCTGCTGCGGCAGGCCGTCGTCGACATCCAGCGCACGTTCGGCTACCGCCACGTCTCGCTCTTCCTCGTCGACCGCGAGACCCGCCGCGTCGCCATGAAGGCCGAGTCGTCGCGTTACCCCCGCGGGGACCGCGCCGAGGGCAGCATGGACCTCGGCCAGGGCATCGTCGGCCGCGCGGCCCGCAGCGGCCGCACCGTCCGCGTCGACGACGTGACCGCCGAGCCCGACTACGTGGACTGGTGGCCGGACACCCGCAGCGAGGTGGCCGTCCCGGTCCGCATCGGCGGCGTCGTCGAGGCCGTCGTCAACGTCGAGTCCGACGTCGTGGCGGCCTTCAGCGAGGCCGACGTGCTCGTCCTCGAGACCGCCGCGCACCAGCTCGCGATCGCCATGGAGAACGCGCGGCTGTTCGGGCGCGTCAAGGAGTCGGAGGAGGAGTACCGCACGCTCGTCGAGTCCGCGACCACGGGCGTGCTGCAGGTGGACACGGCGGGCCACACGGCCTACGCCAACCCGGCCATCGGCGACCTCACGGGCATCGACCGCACGACCGCGCTCTCCCGCTTCGCCGACCCGGCCGACCTCGCGGTCCCCGAGGACCGCCCGCGGGTCGCGACCGCCATGGCGGCCGCGCTGCGCGGCGAGCGCCGCCGCGACCTCGAGTTCCGCGCGGCCCGCGCCGACGGCAAGCCCCGGTTCGTGACCGCCGAGCTCCAGCCCCTGCTCTCCGAGAGCGGCGTCCGCAAGGGCGTGCTGATGCTCCTGCGCGACGTGACGCGCGAGAAGGAGCTCCAGAGCCAGCTGCACCAGTCCGAGAAGCTGAAGGCCATGGGCGAGATGGTCTCGGGCGTCGCCCACGAGCTGAACAACCCGCTCGCGGGCATCCTCGGCTACGCGCAGCTCTTCCTCTCGCAGCCCACGGAGCAGTGGTCGCGCCGCGACGTCGAGAAGATCGAGAGCAACGCCCGCCGCTGCAAGCGCATCGTCGAGAACCTGCTCACCTTCGCCCGCCAGTCGCGCTCCGAGCGCCAGCGCGCGACGGTCAACGAGGTCATCGAGTCGGTCATCGCGCTCAACGAGTACCAGTTCCGCCTCGACAACGTCGAGATGGTCCGCGCCTTCGACCCCAAGGTGCCGGCGGTGGCCCTCGACGTGAGCCGCTGGCAGCAGGTCTTCATCAACCTCGCGCAGAACGCGCGCGAGGCCATGGTCGAGTCGGGCGCGCCTGTCCGCCGCATCACGTTCACCACCCGCCGCCGCGCCGACGACATCGAGATCCGCGTCGAGGACACGGGCCCGGGCATCCCCCGCCACCTCCTCACCCGCGTGTTCGACCCGTTCTTCACCACCCGCGAGCACGGCACCGGCCTCGGCCTCGGCCTGTGCTACGGCATCGTGACCGACCACGGCGGGACGATCACCGCCGACTCCGAGCCCGGCAAGGGCGCCGCCATCACGATCCGCCTCCCCTGCGGCCCCGCGGCCGAGGACGCGCCGCCGACGCCCGTCGCGCCGCGCCCCGACGCGCACCAGGCCGGCTTCGACCTCAAGGTGCTGGTCGTCGACGACGAGCAGGTCGTCCGCGAGGTCGTGACCCACGTCCTCGAGTTGCACGGCTACGACGTGGACACGGCGAAGGACTCGACGGAGGCCCTCGAGAAGCTCGCGGCGAACCCCTACGACGCGATGCTGACCGACCTCCGCATGCCGGGCGAGCTCGACGGCATGGGGCTCCACAAGCGCGTGCGCGAGTCGCACCCCGAGCTCGCCGCGCGCGTCATCTTCATGACCGGCGACGTGCTCGAGAACGACGTCTTCCGCGACATCGACGCCCTCGGGCTCCCCTACGTGCGCAAGCCCTTCGACATCCGCGAGCTCGCGCGCGTCGTCAACGGCGTCACGGCGCACACGCCGCTCGCGCGCAAGCCGCGCTGACCGCGGCGCCGCGAGGCCCCGAGACGGCGACCCGAGACGGTGGGCCGAGGCACGGGCGGCCAGGGCACGGCCTGCGGGGACACGATCCGCGGGGACACGGCCCGCGGGGGCACGGCCCGCGGGGGCACCGCGGCCCCGCGCCCGCTCGCGCGACGCCGGCCAGGACCCTCGCGACCGCGAGGCCCGGCGGCCGCCGGGCCTCGCGTGCCGAGGAGGGGGCCGCGGTCAGACGACGCCGTTCGCGATCTCGAGGACGGTGTAGGCGTGCGTGTCGCCCATGAGCTCGAGGGTGACGGTGTCGCCCTTCTTCTTGCCCATGAGGGACTGGCCGAGCGGCGTCTGGTAGTTGATGACGTGCCGGGCGACGTCGACGTCGGGCGGGCCGAGCAGGGTGTACTCGACCTCGACGCCGGCCGCGTCGCGCAGCCGCACCTTGCTGCCCACGCTCACCGAGTCGGTGCGGACGATCTCCGCGCGGATGGGCCGCGCGAGCGCGATCATCGTCTTGAGCATGGTGCTGCGCGCCGCCAGCATGCTCTGCTTCTCGCGGGCCGCGTGGTACTCGGCGTTCTCGGAGAGGTCGCCGAACTCGCGCGCGCGCTGGATCTCGGCGGCGTTCGCGGGCATGTCCTCGTGGAGGATCTTGTCGTTCTCCTTGCGGAGCCGCTCGAGCCCGGCCGCGGTCATGTAGATCTCGGACGGCGGCGCCTCGCCCTGCGGCTCGGCCTTCGCGGCGGCGAGCGCGGTCGGGTGGGCCCGGAGGACGCAGTCCTCGAGCTTCTCCTTCGGGCGGGGCTTCAGGCCCTGGTTGCGCTCGAGGAGCCGCAGCAGGTGCCGGGCGCCCTCGACGTCGGTCGCGGCCATCGCCTCGACCATGAGCCGGCAGTTCTTGTCGGTGAGGAGCGCCGAGAGCGCGTCGGCCGCGGCCAGGCGCTTCGCGTCGCCGACGCGCTTGCCCTCGTAGGCCACGCGGTCGAGCACGCGCAGGGCCTGCTCGGTGACCTTGTACGGGTCGGCGGGCCGGTTCGGCCAGCGGCCGCGGAGCAGCGAGCGGGTCGCCCAGTCGTAGAGGCGCGGGCGCGCGGGCGGGTCGGCGAAGACCGGCCCGAGGAGCTTCTCGAGCGAGCCGTGGTCCTTCGCGGCGAGCGACTCCTCGGCGTAGACGTCCGCGAGCACCGGGTCGTCGGAGAGCGAGAGGTCGAGGAGCAGCGCGGGGCCGTCGTTCGGCCGGGTGCGCCAGAGGGCCTTCGCGGCGGTCGCGCGCGGGCCGTCGTCGGCGAGGCCGCGCAGGAGCGGCCGCGGGTCCGGGGCGGCCATCAGCGTCGGGCCGAGGGCGGCGACCGGGTCCGAGCCGTCGAGCTCGGCGACGAGGAGCGTCCAGGCGACGCGGCCGGCGACGTCGGCCAGCGGCGTCTCCTCGAGGTGCTTCTTCGCCTGCTGGGCGAGCAGGTTGCGGGCGCCGGCGTCGGTGCCGGCGATCTTCGCGAAGTCGCGCAGCGTCGCGCGGCGCGCCGGGGCGTCCTTCGCGAACGACATCTGGCGCATGAGCAGCGAGACGAAGTCGGCGGTGCCGCCCTCGGTGTGCACGAGGCGCGGGTCGGTGCCGGGCCCGATGGTCCACGACGGGTCGAGCGTCGCCTGCTTCTTGGCTTCCTTCCACCAGCCGGCCCACGCGGTCTTCTCGAGCGCGTCGGGGACCAGCACGTCCTTCACGTGCCGCAGCGGCGCGTCGCCGCCGAGGCGGTGGATCGCGCGCCGCAGCACCTCGAGGGGCTGGGCCACGGCGAGCTTCTTCAGCTCGTCCTTGCGGTAGGCCGCCATGACGCGGAGGTCCTCGTCGGGCAGGCGCTCGAGCAGGTCGGCCGCCGCGAGCAGGTCCATCTGGTGGCCGCGCTTGCTGACGAAGTCGATCACGCACCGGCCGCGGTCGGGGAGGTACTCGGCGATCTGGCCGATGCCCCAGCCGGTCTTGTGGAAGACGTACGCCCCGGGCTCGAGGCGGAGGTACCGCTCGAGGGCCTCGGCCTGCTTGGCGAGCTCGCTCGCGGTCCCGCCGACCACGCCGCTCTTGTCGAGCAGGGCCTCGACGTCGGCGCGCGTCGCGTAGGCCTTCCGCGTGGCGTCGGCGAGGGCCGTCCGCAGCGTCCCGTCGTCGGGGGCGATCTTGGCCAGGCGGACGTAGAGCCGGACCAGGTCGCGGTCGCGGTTCTTGTCCTTGAGGGCCCCGGCGACCATCCACAGCAGGACGCCGGCCTGCCGTCGTCCCCCGGCCTTCTCGGCGATCCCGTCCGCGGCCTTCAGGAAGCCGTCGACGTTCCCGGAGTCGCGCTCGAGGAGCTCGAGCCACAGGCGCTCGGCGGCATCGCTGTCCTTGGCGCGAATCGCGCGTTCCAGCTCGTCCCAACGGGAGTCGGCCACGGGTTCCTCCGCAGGGTGCGGGATCGACGGTAGGGGAAAAGACGTCCGACGGCTCCGGAGAGCCGCCTACCCCCAGCGACGACCGCCGGCGGCTCGTTGCCGAGTCCGCCGGCGGTGGTCGTGCGTCTGGTACGCCCTAAGGGAATCGAACCCCTATCTTCGGCTCCGGAGGCCGACGCTCTATCCGTTGAGCTAAGGGCGCTTGGGGTAGCCGTAGGAATGCCACGGGGGGCCGACCCTGGCAAGGTCCGCCCCCCCTGTACGACGGGCCGAGGCGCGCCGCGGGCCCGGGCGCGGGCCGGCGGCGCGGCGCGGGGGCCCCGGGCCGCCCCGGTCGGCGGGGGCGGCCCCGGGGCCCGCGGCGGGCCCGGTCAGCGACCGGCCGGGGGCCGGACGGGCCCGACGACGACCTCGACGAGGGCGTCGGGGAAGAGGTGGGCCTTCGCGACCCGCGCCACGTCGTCCGCGGTGACCTTCTCGACGGCGTCGAGGTACCGCCGCGGGTAGTCGAACCCGAGGCCGTACCGCTCGCACATCGCCAGCAGGGCCAGGAGGTTCTCGGAGCCCTCGCAGGCCGAGACCATGGCGCCCCGCAGCGCAGCCTTCGCGCCTTCGAGCTCCTCCGGCGTGGCCGGCGAGGTGAAGAGGAGGCCGAGCTGCTCGCGCATCATCGCGCGGGCCCGCACCGAGTCCTCGGGCTTCGTCCCGGCGAAGATCCGGAAGGTGCCCGGGACGACGCCGGCGCTCGCCGTGATGTTGCCGAAGACGGAGTACGCGAGGCCCGCCTTGTCGCGGATGTTCTTCGACAGCCGGTCCGTGAAGCCCGAGCCGGTCCCGAACACGTTGTCGAGCACCTCGAGGGCCACGTAGTCCGGGTCGGTCCGCGTGACGCCCAGGTGCCCGAGGAACACGTTGGTCTGGGCGCGCTCGAGGGCCACCTCGATCGTCGCGGCCGCGCGGGGCGGGAGCGCCGGCAGCTCGACCTTCGGGGCGTCGCCGCCCGACCAGCCGCCGAGGGCGGCCTCGACCCGGGCGACCACGTCGGCCGCCGGGAGGTCGGTCACGACGAACAACGCCGCGTTCCGCGGCACCCACACCTTCGCGTGGTGCGCGACGACCTGCTCGCGGGTGAGCGCGGCGACGCTGGCCTTCGTGCCGCGGGGCGAGCGGCCCATGGGGTGCCCCTCGCCGTACACCGCGGCGTGGAACCGCTGCTGCGCGACGGCGCGCGGGGTGTCGAGCTCCTCGTCGATCGCGGCCGTCTGCTGGGCGCGCACGCGCTCCAGGGCGTCCGCCGCGAAGGCGGGCGACGTCGCGACCTCGGCGAGCACCGACAACGCGAGGGTCGCGTCGCGCGACAACACCTTCACCGCGACGCCGCCGGCGGCGGTGGAGAGCTCGCCGCCGACCTCGCCGATCGCGAGCGCGACCTGGTCGCCGGAGCGCTTCGTCGTGCCCTCCTCGAGGAGGCCGCCGGTGAGCGCGTCGAGGCCCGGGGCCTCCTCGACGAGCCGCCCGTCGAACACGGCGAGGCGCGCGTGGAACACCGGCGACGACGCGCGGGGGAGCACCACCACGCGCAGGCCGTTCGCGAGGACCTTGCGCTCGGGCACCAGCGTCAGCGCCCGGTCGATCGCCGACCCGGCCCCGCCGCCGCCGGCCGCTTCGTTGCCGCGCCGCCGCGCGCCCGTCGCGCCCCTCTCGGCGCGCGCGGGCCCGCCGGCCCCGCCGTCGTCGTCGAGGTCGTCGTCGCCGTCACCGCCATCGCCCCCGGACCCGCCGCCGCCCTCGGCGTCGGCCGCCTTCGGCACCGACCGCCCGACCACCGCCTTGCTCGGGTCGAACACCCGCGCCGCGGCCGCCTGCACGTCGGCGGCGGTCGAGGCCTCGATCACCTTCGGGTACCGCACCACGTAGCGCCAGTCGCCGATCACGGCGAGCGCGCCCAGCCGGTTCGCGAGGCCCGACGACGTCGCCTCCGAGAACACCTGCTGGGCGACGGCCTTCGCCTTCGCGACCTTCAGCTCGGCCTCCGTCGGGCCGTCCTTCACGAAGTCCGCGAGCACCTGCTTCACCGCGGCCTCGAGGGCGTCGAGCGTCGTGCCGGGCGCGGGCTGCGCCAGGATCACGAACACGCCGTCGTCGCGCCGGGTGTCGCTGTAACATTGCGCCTCGACGGCCACGCCCGTGTCGACGAGCAGCCGCTCGAACCGCGACGTCTTGTCGCCCGCGAGGATCGTCGAGACGAGGTCGAGGTGCGGCTCCGTCGGGTCGAGCGTCCGCACCGAGCGGAACGCGATCATCAGGCGCGGGACCTGCGTGTCCTGCACCAGCGTGATGCGCGTCTCGCCGCGCGGCGGCGGCTCCTTCATCTCGAACCGCGCCGTGCCGCCGCGCGGGATCGCGCCGAAGAGCTCGGTGGCGCGCCCGATCGCCCGCGCGCGGTCCACGCCGCCCACGATCACGAGGGTCGCGCGCTCGGGGTGGTAGTGCTTCTTGTAGTACGCGAGCATCCGCTCGCGCGTCGTCGAGGTGACGTCCTCCTCCCAGCCGATCACCGGGTGGTGGTAGCGCCCCACCGGGAACACCGCGGAGCCGACCGTCTCCATGAGGACGTCGTTCGGGTCGTCGAGCCCGATGTAGAGCTCGTTCAGCACGACCTTCTTCTCGCTGTCGAACTCGCCCTGCGGGCAGTTCGAGTTCCGCATGCGGTCGGCCTCGATCTCGAGGGCCACCTCCCACCGGTCCGCGGGGAACGAGAAGTGGTACTCGGTCGCGTCGTTCCGCGTCGAGGCGTTGTTCGTGCCGCCGTTGCGCTGCGTGAGCCGGTCGATCTCGCCCGGCGCCAGCTTCTCGGTGCCCTTGAACAACATGTGCTCGAGGTAGTGCGAGAGGCCGGTCTCGCCCACGCTCTCGTCGCGCGAGCCGACGGCGTACCAGATCATGCAGGTGACCATCGGGTTGTCGGGCTGGGGCTTCACGAGGATCGTGAGCCCGTTGCCGAGCACGGTCTCCGAGACGCCGCTGGCCTCGTCGACGACGGTCTTCGGGGCGGGGGTCGCTTCGGGCACGGGCGTACCTCGCGAGAGTTGGGTCACGACGAGCGGCACGCCCGCGGCGTCGGTGGCCACGGACGCGACCCCCGCCGTCGGGCAGCAGCGCGAACGCGCGCCGTGGCAGCCGACGGACGCGGACACGACGGCGAGCAGGGCGACGGACAGGGCGGCGGACAACGGGACGGTACGGCGCACGGAGGGCTCCGATCGGGACGGAAAGGGGCGTGGGACCGCGAGGCCCGGCGGCCGCCGGGCCTCGGGTCGCGGGAGGAGGACGTTACTCGTAGACGCGACGCGGCGGCGGGGCGTCGTCGCCCGGGCCGCGGTCGTTGCCGGGGCCCCCATCGGGTCCACCGCCGAATCCGCCACGGGGCGGGCCGTACGGCCGACGGGGGCCGCCGAAGCCGCCGCCGCGCGGACCGCGGGGGCCGCCGGGGCCTCGCGGCCCGCCGAACCCGCCGCCGCGGGGGCCGTCGGGCCCGCCGCCGAAGCCGCCGCCGCGGGGTCCGCGGCCGCCACCGGCGCGCTTGGGCCGGAAGGGCCGGCCGACCCGCGGGGGCTTCGCGGGGAGCTCGGCGTCCCACGCGTCCTTGTTGGCGCGGTAGAGCGCCTCGGCCTCGCCGACGAACGCGAGGTCCTTCGGCGTGAGCTTGGCGTACGAGCCGAGGGGCAGGTCGCCGAGCTCGAGGGGGCCGAGCTTCACGCGGGTGAGGCGGCGGACCTGGAGGCCGACGCGCGCGAAGATGCGGCGCACCTCGCGGTTGCGGCCCTCGAACAGGGTGATCTCGACGAGCGTCTCGTTGCGCTTCGGGTTGCGCGCGATCGCGCGCACGCGCGCGGGCGAGGCCTTGCCCTCGGAGAGCCACACGCCGGCCTCGACCTGCGCCAGCATCTCGCGGGTCATCTCGCCGCGCACGACGACGTGGTACGTCTTCTCGATGCGGTAGCGCGGGTGGCAGATGATGTTCGTGATGGCGCCGTCGTTGGTCACGACGATGAGGCCGGTGCTCTCGGCGTCGAGGCGGCCGACGGTGTAGACGCGGTGTTTCTCGTCGCGCACGACGTCCACGGCGCGCATGCGGCCGCGTTCGTCGGAGTTGGTGCAGATGACACCCGCGGGCTTGTGGAGGATGTAGTAGACCTTCTCCTCCGCGGCCACGCGCTCGCCGTCGAGCAGGATCTTGTCGCTGGTCGGGTCCACCTTGGTGCCGAGCTTCGTGACGACCTTGCCGTTCACGCTGACGCGGCCCTGCTCGATGAACGTCTCGCACTCGCGGCGCGAGCCGGCGCCGGTCGAGGCGAGGTACTTGTGGAGCCGGACGCGGCCCGACGCGTCCACCTCGTCGTCGCCACGGGGGGTGCGGGCGGGCGTCCCTTCGGACTTCTTGCTGCTCACGGTCGGTTCCTTCCGCCCCGGGCGCCGTCACGGCGATCGGGGGCCACGCCCGCGGTCTCCCGGCCGGTGAGCCGGTCTCGCAGCCGCGGCGGGTGCGCGGGTGCGTCGCCGGGGAGTCTAGCGGGCAGCCGGGGGCCTGGCGCGGCGGGACCCGGCGGGCGTCCCGGGCGAGGGCCCCGGCGCGTGCGCAACGCGGCCGGTCGTCGGACGCGAACGACCCCGGGGCCGGCTCGCCCCGCCGAGGGTCAGCGGACGCCGGAGAGCCGCGGGCTGCGGGCCGGGGGCGGCGGCGGCGGGGCCTTCGTCGCCGGTGCCGGGGGGGGTGCCACTGGCGCCGACGCGGCCGGGGGCGGCGGCGGCGGCTGGGGCGCGGGGGCCGCGGGGTCCACGGGTAGGTCCGTCACCGGCGACGGCGGCGGGGCGGGATCCTGCGGGACCAGCACCGGTCCGGTCGCGGGCCTCGCGTCGGTCGGGGGCAGCGGCGCCGGCGGCGGAGGCGGCGGCGGGCCCGTCGGATCCCCGGCGGCCGGGGCCGCGGATCGTCCGGGGACGGGGAACACGGGCGCCTTGGGCGCGTCCGCGGGCACGCCAGGGAGATCGTCCTCGCCGAGGACGGCGGGCGGCGGCGCGGCCGGCGGCGGGGTCCCCGCCCCGACCCCGGGGCGCGGGGCGCCGGGCGCGGCGCCGGTCGGCGCGGCGTAGTCGGAGCCCGGCAGGGCGTCGTCGGTCGTCACGGCCGGCGGGGCCGCGGCGGCGTCCGCGGCGGCGGCGGGCCTGGCGCCCGTGAGCAGGCCGGGCGGCGGGGCGGGCGACCGCGTGCCGCCGAGGATGGGCGCGCCGCCCTCGACGCCCGCCGCCTCCTTGGCGCGGCCCGCGTTGCGCAGCAGGTCCGCGAGGCGCTTGCGGACCCGGAGGGCATACGTGTCGTCGAGCGTCATCTCGCCGAGCGCGGCGCGGTAGTGCGACTCGGCGCTCACGAGGTCGCCGGCGCTGGCGTAGCCGTCGCCGGACTTGACGAGGTCGACGACGCGGCGGCCGAGCGTGGTCGGGGTAACGCGGAAGCCCTTGATCTCGATCCAGGGGCGCTCGCGGTAGACGTCCTTGACGAGGCCCGTGATCTCGATGCGGGTGAACGGGGCGAGGCGGGAGAGCTCCGGGCCCTGCGGGTGGTCGCGCCGGAGATAGAGGTACGGGAAGTCGTCGTCGAGGAACGCGCGCTGCTCCCAGAGCGGCGAGCCGTCCTTCCACGCGGTGAAGTTGAGGAACTTCTCGGCGTGGAACGACGTGAAGTACGGCGAGAAGACGTTGTCGGGCGCATGGAAGATGCACGCGAACGTGACGGTCTTCCCCTCCCAGCGGCGCGGCTCGGCGATGAGGTCGGCGAGCGGGACGGGCTCGCCCTTGTCGAGGTCGTCCCACCAGCCGGCGGCGGCGGGGGACGGCGCGGCCCCGTGCACGAGGCACGCGAGGCCCAGGGCGAACGCGAACCCGGCGGCGGAGACGGCGCGGCGCATCCCCGGAGTATAGGCCCGGTGGAGCGCGCGAGCGCGCGGGCCTTGCGGTCCCGGGAGTCCGACCGCCGCCGGAGGCGTCACTCGCCGCGGCGGATGAGGCGTTCGATGCCGTCGCGGACGACGTCGTCGGACGGGTAGGTGCCCGAGCGGATGGCCTCGCGGAGGGCCTTCAGCGCGGCGGGGCCGATGGGCTTCATCGGCTTCCGGGCGACCGGCGGGAGCACGGCGCCGCCCTCCCCCGATGCCCGATCCGCCGGGGCGCGATCCGCTTGGATCGGATCCGCCGGGCCCGGATCCGCCGGGATCACGTTCCGCTCGACCGGGGCCGCAGTCTGCGGGGCCGGCGTGGGCGTGCGGTGGGCGGCCTTCCGGTCGGAGGACGTCGCGTCGGAGTCGGCGACAGGGCGCACGGCAGCGTCTCCGGGACTAGGAAGGGACCGGACGGGACCGGACGCCGGGGGCGCGGCGCGGCGGGCAGACCCCGTCGCCGTCACGTCGTCCGGCCAAGGAAAGGAATCGGATGCGGGGGCGATTCTCTTGACGCGGGCCCCAGGGCGTCAAGGGGGCGGTGGCGGGACGGCGCGGACCCAGGCCCAGGCGACGTCGCCCTGGGGGCGGTGCTCGACGACGCGCCAGCGGGGGTCGGCGGGAATCGTGGCGCGGGTGGGCAGCTTGACGACGACGAGGCCGTCGGGGCCGGCGGCGGCGACGGCGGCGGCGAGGAAGGGGCGGGCGGTGTCGGCGGCGTCCCAGACGGGGAACGGGGGATCGAGGAAGACGAGGTCGAAGGGGCCGGGGGGCGCGAGGCGGCGGGCGTCGCCGACGAGGACGGTGGCGACGGCGGTGCAGCCGCGGTCGGCGAGCCAGCGGCGGAGCGCGTCGGCGGTGCGGCGGTCGCTCTCGACGAGGACGAGGGAGGCGGTGCCGAGGGAGAGGGCTTCGAGGCCGAGGCCGCCGACGCCGGCGCAGAGGTCGAGGACGCGGGCGCCCTCGAGGACGGGGAGGAGCGCGGTGAAGAGGCTCTGGCGGACGCGCCCCCCCACCGGGCGGACGTCGGGGCCCGCGACGGGGAGGAGGGCGTTCTTGAAGCGGCCGGCACCGATGCGCACGGCCCCACGCTACCGCGTGCGTTGGTGGGACGCACGGACGCGGCTACCCTCCCGCCGGAGGCCACGATGATCCGACTCGGCGTAGGGCTCGGCGCGGTCGCGGCGGTGCGGCAGGCGCTCGGCGGGCGGGAGCCCGACCTCGGGGCGGCGGCGCACGGGTGCAAGCTGGGCGGGGCGGACCACGTGGTGGTGCGGGCGACGACGGCGAAGGCGCCGGTGACGGAGCGCGACGTGGCGGCGCTGGTCGAGGGCGGCGTGCTGCCGGTGTGGATGTCGATCGAGCCGGACGCGGCGCTCGTGGCGTGGGCGCTGGCCGCGAAGCCGGCGGGGGTCGTGCTGGCGCCGGCGCCGCGGAGCGCGGGCGGACTGGAGCTCGGGACGCGAGGCCCGGCGGTCGAGCGGGCGCTCGGCGAGCTGCGGGCGGCCGGGATCGCGACGGCGGTCGTCGTGGACCCGGACGAGCAGGCGCTGGTGGCGGCGACGGGCGTCGGCGCGGAGCGGGTGGAGCTCGCGACGGGGCGGTTCGTGGGCGCGACGGGCGAGGACGCGCGCGTGGCGGCGTTCCGCGCGATCGCGCGCGCGGCGGCGACGGCGAGCGCGTTGATGCTGCGCGTGTCGGCGGGCGGCGCGCTCGGGCTGCTCGACGCGGAGCGCGTGGCGACGGTGCCGGAGGTCGAGGCGATCGTGATCGGGCGGGCGGTCGCGGCGCGGGCCGTGTTCGAGGGGCTGGCGCGGGCGACGGAGGCGTTCGGGCGGCGGATCGGCGCGGTGGCGCCGGCCGCGGAGGAGGAGGGATCGTGACGACGACGATGCGGACGGCCGAGGGGGTGTTCACCGCGCTGGCGACGCCGTTCCGGGGCGATCGCGTGGACCGCGACGCCCTCGCGCGGCTCGTGGAGGCCCAGGTGGCGGCGGGGGTCGCAGGCTTGTGCCCGTGCGGGACGACGGGCGAGTCGCCGACGATCTCGGAGGACGAGCACCGCGAGATCGTCGAGACGGTGGTGGCGGCCGCGCGCGGGCGCGTGCCCGTCGTCGCGGGGACGGGGAGCAACGACACGCGGCACGCGGTCGCGCTGACGAAGCAGGCGCGGGCCGCGGGCGCGGTGGGCGCGCTGGTGGTGTCGCCGTACTACAACAAGCCGACGCAGGAGGGGCTCTACCGGCACTTCCGCGCGGTGGCCGACGACGGCGGGCTGCCGGTGATGCTCTACCACATCCCGGGTCGCACGGCGGGCGCGATCGAGGTCGAGACGGTGGCGCGGCTGTGGAAGGCGGGCGGGATGTTCGCGCTGAAGGAGGCGCAGGGCCACGTGGACCGCGTGACGCGGCTGCGCGAGGCGTGCGGCATCCCCATCCTCTCGGGCGACGACGCGTTGACGCTGCCGTTCGTGTCGCTCGGCGCGGTGGGCGTGGTCTCCGTCGCGAGCAACGTCGCGCCGGCGAAGGTCGTGGCGATGGTGCGCGACGCGCTCGCGGGCCGTCGCGCGGAGGCGCTCGCCGCCCACGAGGCCCTCACGCCGCTCTTCCGCGCGCTCTTCCAGGAGACGAACCCGATCCCGGTGAAGGCGGCGCTCAAGCTGCTCGGGATCTTCCCCTCCGACGAGGTCCGCCTCCCGCTGGTGCCCGCCTCCCCCGCCGTCCTGTCCGCACTGCGCGCCTCCCTGGGCACACCCGGGTCGTAGCCCTCCTTCTCGGCGTCGACAGCGAGACGACGGGGTCGGAGCCCGTGGTTCCGTCAGCGGAGGTCGAGACGGATCCCGAGGTTGCGGGCGCGCGCGTTGTCGGAGGCGGGCGCGTCGGTGACCGCGTCGCCGTCGGCGGCGCCCGACGGGTAGACGTCGGTGCCCCCGCCGTCCACGAAGAGGCCCACGGAACGGCTCTCGGTCCAGTACAGCGCCGACGCGCCGGAGCGGTCGAGCAGGCGCGCGTCGAAGACCGCCGTCCCGGGCACGAGGCCCGCCTTCCCGAACGCGTAGCGGTCGTCGCCCGCGACGTCCACCAGCAGGCCCACGCTGCGGTTGATCGACCACCCGATCCCCGCCTCGCCCGCCTCGTACCGGTCGTTGCCGCCGCCGTCCACGTGGATCCCGACGGTGAAGTCGTGGCCGTACCCGAGCCCCCAGTTCTGCGCGACGCGGTGCAGGTCGTCCCCCGCGTCGTCCACCAGCACGCCGATGCAGAAGTGCGCGCCCGACCCGCCGGCCCACCCGTTCGCGCGGAACTCGTCGTTCCCCGCGCCGTCCCACACGAGCCCCGTCCCGAACCAGTACCCGCACCCCTGCGCCCAGTTCGCCGCCTCGTACCGGTCGTCGCCCGCCACGTCGAGCAGGCACCCGAAGCCGCCGCCCCACGAGTGCCCGTCGGCCCCATCCCCGCGCCGCCCCATCCCGCACCCCTGCGCGTTGCTCACCGACACCGTGCCGCCCGTGTGATAGCTGCCGCGCCCCGTCACCTTCGCGTCCACCACCGCCTCGTACCGGTCGTCGCCCCCGCCGTCCGCCAGCACCCCCACCCCCGCCACGCCGCCGAACCCCTGCCCGTCGCTCCACAGCGTGTACGCGTCCTTCCCCGCCGCGTCGAGCAGCATCCCCACGCCGAAGAACCCGCACCCCTGCGCCGAGTACGCGCCGAAGTACGCGTCGTCCCCGCCGAGGTCCGCGAGCACCCCCAGCCCGAACATCCCCGCGCCCAGCCCCAACGTCCCCTTCAACGCGTACGCATCCGCCCCGCCCGCGTCGAGCAGCACCCCCACGCCGACGCTGCCCGCGCCCATCGCGCGGTCCTTCGCCTCGTACCGGTCGTCGCCGCCCATCTCGAGCATCGCCGACACGAGCCGCGTCGGCCCCGACGCCGCCACGCTCCCCACATACCGGTCGTTCCCGCCGAGGTCCACCACCAGGAACGCGCCTTCCGTCCCCACGTCGAGCACGTCGTCCCCCGTCCCCATCACCACCACCCGCCCCCGCGGCGTCTCGACGTCCACCCGCAGCGATCGCAGGGCCTCGCGTGCCCCCGCCACCGGCTGCGCCAACGCCCCCCGCGCGACGTCGAGCGCCTCCACCACCTTCAGCCCCGCGTACCACAGGCTCGCCTCGTCCCACGCCCGCGCGACGTCGTCCATCGCCGGCTCGTACGCGAGCGCGTCCGTCTCCTCGATCCCGAGGTCGAGCCGCCCGTGCACCGCCACGCGCGCCTCGAGCGGCACGTTCCGCCACGCCCGCTCCGCCCACGCCCACGCGTCCTCGAGGTCGAGCACCAGCTTCCCGAGCACCGCGCCCACCTCCGCCGGCAACCCCGCCGTCGCCTTCGCGAGGTCCTCGTCCGTCCGCGGCCAGTCCGCCGGCTTCCCGAACGTCGTGAACGACGTCGCCCGTCCCGCCGCCGCGAACGACGCCCGCAACGCCGCGTCCAGCGCCGTCGGCTTCGCCGTCAGGTTCGCCGCGTACGCGCGCATCGCGCCGTACCGCCGGTGCACGCCCAGGTCGTGCACCAACCGGAACAACGCCCCCTGCCCCTGCCCGCCCTTCCCGTCGATCCCCTTCGCCGACAACAGCTCCCGCGCCTCCGCCCCCATCGCCCGCACCCACGGCACCGCCGACCACGGCTCCGCGAACACGTCGTCCACGTGCCGCAGCTGGTACGGCACGTCCTGCGGATACCGGTCCCACGTCCCCCGCGCCCGCCACCCGAGGTCGGCCCGCGTCCATCCCGCCACGGCCAGCGCGCGCTCCACGAGGCCCATCTCCACCGCATCGCGCTCCGGCGCCGCGCGCGCCGGCACCGCGCCCACGCCGACCACCATCACGAGACACGCGACGATCCCGTACCGCATGGAACGCCCTCCCGGGGGTGCGCGAGGATACGCGCCCCGTGCGGACGCGCGCCGCCCCTCCCGCTCGACCACGGGACCGGCACGGGCCCGAACGCCCGGGATCGCGATCCCCCCGGGGGGGACCGCGAGGCCCGCCGGCCGCCGGGCCTCGCGGGCCCTCGCCGGGCTCCGCGTCGCCACGTCCCCGCGCGCACGGGACGCTCCCGTCGCGCGTGCCCCCTCGCGACGTGGGCCCGCCCCGGGAGGCCCGCGCGCGGACGACCGGGCCTCGCGTGCCGAGACGGCAGGTCGCTCCACCCCGGGGTCTGCCGTCGCGACACGACCGCCGCACGGGGGGGCCGCCCGACGGGCCCGGAAGGGCCACGGAATCGACGCAAACCCGGGTTTTCGCGGGGGTTCCACGTTCGGCACGCCCCTCGCTATTCCCGGGCGTCGGGCGCTGGACGCCCGCGTTCCCTCGTGCAGGAGACATCCCCCATGAACCGCACCCTCGCTCGTTCCAACCCCGCCGAGGCCACCCCGTTCTCGGCGTTCGGCCGCGTCTTCGACGACTTCCTCGGCCGCAACTGGCTCCGCTTCGACGAGGCGGACCGCCTGATCGCGCCGTCCCTCGACATCGTCGAGGACGCGCACGCGTACGTCGTGACGGCGGAGCTGCCGGGCCTCAAGAAGGAGGACGTGCAGATCCAGCTCGAGGACGGCGTGCTCTCGATCTCCGGCGAGAAGAAGCAGGAGACCGAGGTGAAGGAGAAGACGTTCCACCGCATGGAGCGGCGGTACGGCTCGTTCTACCGCGCGGTGACGCTGCCCGCGGGCGTCGACGTCGAGAAGGTGGACGCGCGCTTCGAGGACGGCGTGCTGAAGATCCGCGTGCCGAAGCGCGAGGAGATCAAGCCGAAGGCCATCAAGATCCAGTGAGCGGATCCGGGCCGCGACCGCGGCTCGACACGCGAGGCCCGGGCGCGTCCGTGACGCGCTCGGGCCCGTTTCGCAACGGGGGCCGCCGCGACGCGGGGGCCCATGGGAGGCATCGATGAAGACCGACCGTCTGACGCAGAAGTCGCAGGAGGCCCTCCAGGAGGCCCACGCGTCCGCGGTGCGGTCCGGGCACCCGGAGCTGTCGCCCGAGCACCTGCTGCTCGCCCTGCTCGAGCAGGAGGAGGGCGTCGTGCCCGCGGTGCTCGCGAAGGCGGGCGTCGACGCGGCGGCGGTGGCCGACGGCGTGCGCGACGGGCTCGAGAAGCAGCCGCGCGTCGAGGGCGGCGCCGAGCCGTACCTGTCGCGGCGGCTGCGGAAGGTGCTCGACGAGGCGGAGGCGGCCGCGCGCGACCAGAAGGACGAGTACGTCTCGACGGAGCACCTGCTGCTCGGCACGCTGGCCGAGGGCGGCGGGCCCGCGTGCGACGCGCTGAAGCGCGCGGGCGCGACGAAGGACGCGGTCCTCGGCGCGCTGAAGGCCGTGCGCGGGGCGCACCGCGTGACCGACCCGAACCCCGAGGGCAAGTTCGCGGCGCTCGAGAAGTACACGCTCGACCTCACGGAGCGGGCGCGGCAGGGCAAGATCGACCCGGTGATCGGGCGCGACGAGGAGATCCGCCGCGTCGTGCAGATCCTGTCGCGGCGCACGAAGAACAACCCGGTGCTGATCGGCGAGCCCGGCGTCGGCAAGACGGCGGTCGTCGAGGGCCTGGCGCGGCGCATCGTCGCGGGCGACGTGCCCGAGGGGCTGAAGCGGCGCCGGCTGCTCGCGCTCGACGTGGGCGCGCTGCTCGCGGGGACGAAGTACCGCGGCGAGTTCGAGGAGCGCATGAAGGCGATCCTCAAGGAGGTCTCGGCCGCGGCGGGCGAGGTCGTGCTGTTCATCGACGAGCTGCACACGATCGTGGGCGCGGGCGCGGCGGAGGGCGCGGCCGACGCGGCCAACCTGCTGAAGCCGGCGCTGGCGCGCGGCGAGCTGCACTGCGTCGGCGCGACGACGCTCGACGAGTACCGGAAGCACGTGGAGAAGGACGCCGCGCTCGAGCGGCGGTTCCAGCCCGTGTTCGTCGGCGAGCCGACGCAGGAGGACGCGGTGGCGATCCTGCGCGGGCTGAAGGAGCGGTACGAGGTGCACCACGGCGTGCGCGTGACCGACGCGGCCATCGTGGCGGCGGTGCGCCTGTCGGCGCGGTACCTGCCCGACCGCCGGCTGCCGGACAAGGCGATCGACCTCGTGGACGAGGCCGCGAGCCGGCTGCGCATGGAGATCGAGAGCGTCCCGCAGGAGCTCGACGTGGTGCAGCGCGCGGTGGCGCGCCTCGAGATGGAGCGCATCCAGCTGGTGAAGGAGGCCGACCCGGCGACGAAGGCCCGGCTGACCGCGCTCGAGAAGGAGCTCGCCGACCAGAAGGAGCAGCAGCAGCGGCTCACGACGCGCTGGCAGGCGGAGCGCGGCGACCTGCAGGCCGTGCGGAAGGTGAAGGAGGAGCTCGAGGCCGCGCGCGAGCGGCGGCAGCTCCTCGAGCGGCGCGGCGAGCTGACCGAGGCCGCGCGGCTGCGCTACGAGGTCGTGCCGTCGCTCGAGAAGCGGCTGGCCGACGCGCAGGCCCGGCTCGACGCGCAGGGCGGGCAGCGGCTCCTGAAGGAGGAGGTCGGCGTCGAGGAGATCGCCGAGGTCGTCGGCATGTGGACGGGCATCCCCGTCGCGAAGATGCTCGAGACCGAGCACCAGAAGCTCCTGCAGATGGAGGTGCGCCTCGGGGCGCGCGTCGTCGGGCAGGACGAGGCCGTCGAGGCCGTGGCGGACGCGGTGCGGCGGTCGCGCGCGGGGCTCACCGAGGGCTCGCGGCCCGTCGGGTCGTTCCTGTTCGTGGGCCCGACCGGCGTCGGCAAGACCGAGCTCGCGCGGGCGCTGGCGGCGTTCCTGTTCGACGACGAGAAGGCGATGGTCCGCATCGACATGTCGGAGTACATGGAGAAACACGCCGTCTCGCGCCTGATCGGCGCGCCGCCCGGCTACGTCGGCTTCGAGGAGGGCGGCCAGCTCACGGAGGCGGTGCGCCGCCGGCCGTACGCGGTGATCCTGCTCGACGAGGTCGAGAAGGCGCACCCCGAGGTGTTCAACGTGCTGCTGCAGCTGCTCGACGACGGGCGGCTGACGGACGGCCAGGGCCGCACCGTGGACTTCACGAACGCGGTCGTGATCATGACGAGCAACCTCGGCAGCCAGGCGCTGGCCGAGGAGGGGCTCTCCGAGGAGGAGGCGAAGGCGCGCGTCGACGAGGCGCTGCGGGCCCACTTCCGGCCGGAGTTCCTGAACCGCATCGACGACGTGATCGTGTTCCACCGGCTGGGCCGCGAGCACCTCCGCCGCATCGTCGACCTGCAGCTCGCGCGGCTCGGCAAGCTCCTCGAGGCGAAGGAGCTGGCGCTCGTCGTCACCGACAAGGCGAAGGACCGCCTCGCGGCCGAGGGCTACGACCCCATCTACGGCGCGCGGCCGCTGAAGCGTCTGATCCAGTCGGCGGTCCAGAACGAGATCGCGCGCCGCCTGCTCGCCGGCGACGTGAAGCCCGGCTCGACGATCCGGGTGGACTACACCGACGGCGCCTTCACCGTGACCCCCCGGTAATCCGAGACACCGAGACAAGGGGCTCCGACCCCGTTGTCTCGCTGTCGACGCCGAGACAAGGGGCTCCGACCCCGTTGTCTCGGCGTCGGTGACCGACGGGAGACGCGGGCGGGGTTCGCTCCGCGCATGAGAACCGGCATCGTCGCGTTGTTCGTCGTCGCGGTCGTCACCCCGGGGTGCCGGGGACGGTGCTGCGCCCCGCCGCCCTCCCCGACCCCGAGCGCGGCGTTCTTCAACGACGGCCAGACGGGGGACATCCGCGGGGGGCGTCCGGAGAACGGGTTCCCGAACGCGGCGACGCGGACGGTGTTCTTCGACGTCCGCGACCTGCCCGGCGCGCGATCGGCGGACGTCGAGCCCACCCCGGCGGCCCCGCCGGCATCGGCGTGGGCCCGCCTGCCGGAGCTGCGCGCCCTCGCGCCCCGGAGCGACCTCCGGCTGAAGGCGGGCGTCCTCATCGCGCGCGGCCCCGCCCCCGAGCTCGACGCGGTCCGCCGTCGGCTCGACACGCTCCGGGCCGAAGCCGCGCCGAAGTAGCCCCCCCGGTGGCAGCCGACAGCGAGACAACGGGCTACGACCCCGTCGTCTCGCTGTCGACGGCGAGACAACGGGCTACGACCCCGGTGTTTCGGTGTCGCGCGGGGGACGGAAGCCTACGATTCGGGCATGGACGACGTCATCGCGCAGGCGAAGAAGCTGGCCCAGATGCTGGCTTCCCACGAACGAGCCACGGCCTTCCGCGCGGCGGCCGCCGCCGTCGAGGCCGACCCCGAGGCGAGCCGCATCCAGCGCGCGTACGCCCAGGCCATCGAGGTCGTCCGCGAGCGCGAGGTCGCCGGCCAGCCCGTCGAGCCCGACCAGAAGCGCGCGCTCCTGGCCGCCGCCGAGCAGGTCCGCCGCTCCGACAAGCTCGTCACCATGCTCCAGGCCCACGCCGCGTACGCCGAGATGATGGAGACCGTCCAGGCCATCCTCTCCGGCATGACCGACGAGGACGGCGGCCACGAGCACGGCCCCGGCTGCGACCACGACCACGGCCACGGCCACGGCGACAAGCCCGAGGAGCCCCCGCAGAAGTCCGTCCTCTGGACGCCGTAACCGGCCCGCGCCCCCCTCGCCGATGAAGGTCAAGCAGGTCCCGCAGGACTTCGTCGTCGAGGAACGCGCCCGCGTCCGCCCCACCGACCGCGGCCCGTTCGCCCTCTACCTCCTCCGCAAGCAGGGCATCGGCACCCTCGAGGCGCTCCGCGCCGTCCGCCGCGCGTGGCAGGTCCCCGGCCGCGCCGTCGGCTTCGGCGGCCTCAAGGACCGCCACGCCGTCACCACGCAGTGGGTGACCATCCCCCGCGGCCCCCGCCGCAACCTCGAGGAGGCCACCTTCCGCCTCACCTACGAAGGCCAGTTCACGCAACCGATGTCGCGCATGCTCCTCGATGGCAACACCTTCGGGATCCGGATCCGCGACCTCTCGGACCGCGAGGCCCGCACGCTCGCGACCCGCCTCGCCGACCTCGCCACCCACGGCCTCCCCGCCTACTTCGACGACCAGCGCTTCGGCAGCATCCGAGGCGACGTCCCGTTCGCCGCCCTGCTCCTCCTCCGCGGCGACGCCGAGGGCGCCTTCCGCGCCGCCGTCGCCTCGCCCTCCCGCGAGGACCGCGGCCCCGTCAAGAAGCGCAAGGTCGCGCTCGCCCGCGCGTGGGGCCGCTGGGAGGACGCGCTCCCCCACCTCCACGGCACCCCCACCCGCGCCGCCGTCCTCCACCTCGTCGCGCACCCCGGCGACTTCGTCGGCGCGTTCGCCGCCCTCGACCGCGAGGAGAAGGCGCTCTTCTCGAGCGCCTGGGCCTCCTCCGTCTGGAACCGCGCGCTCGCCGCCCGCGTCGAGGCCCTCGTCGCCCCCGACGACCGCCTCGTCCTGCCCGGCGCCTCCGAGTCCCTCGTCTTCGCGAAGGACCCCGCCGCCACCGCGTCGTTCGGCACCGCCGTCCTCCCGCTGCCCGCCCCCAACGCCCGCGCGACCGACCCCGCGTGGCAGGCGGCGCTCGAGGCCGCGCTCGCCGCCGACGGCCTCCGCCTCGACCAGCTCGCCTTCGACCCGCGGCTGGGCCTCGCGTTGCGCGCCACCCAACGCCCCGTCCTCTTCCGCCCCGACGACCTCGACGTGAAGCCCCCCGAGCCCGACGACCTCAACGCGGGCCGCTCCCGGCTCGACGTCCGGTTCGCGCTGCGCCCCGGCACGTATGCGACGCTGCTCCTCAAGCGCGCCACCTGGGACATGGGCGGCGCCAAGTCGATCACGTGAGGCCCGCCCTGCGCCGCGCCGCCCCCCTCGCCGCGCTCCTCGCGCTCGCCGCGCTCCTGCTCGTCCCCGCGGGCTGCGGCGGCGACGACCCGACCCCGACCGACGGCGTCCGCCGCGGCCGCTACGACGCGTCGGGCCGCCTCGTCGAGGGCACCCGCTCGCGCGCCGCGCTCCCCAACGTCGTCGTGCTCGTCCTCGACACGCTGCGCGCGGACGCCGTCCGCGGCCGCGACGGCGCGCCGCCGACCATGCCCCGCCTCGCCGCCTGGGCGAAGGACGCCGTGGACTTCGTGGACGCGTCGGCCCCCGCCGCGTGGACGGCGCCGAGCGTGACGTCGATGCTGACCGGGCTGATGCCGTCCGACCACGGCGTGCAGGGCCACATCGCCGCCTCGCCCCTCGCGCCGTCGATCACGACGCTCGCCGAGATCCTCAAGGAGGCCGGCTACGCCACCGCGGCCCTGTCCGGCGGCGGCTGGGTCTCGCGCGCCATGGGCCTCGGGCAGGGCTTCGACAAGTTCATCGAGTCGTGGCACACGGGCGACCCGCGCAAGGCCCTGCAGCGCACCCTCGCCGATCACCCGCGCGAACGCCCGCTCTTCCTGCTGCTCCACACCTACGAGGCCCACGACCCGTACGGCCGCAAGGACCCGCCGGAGGGCCACGACGACCCCGCGCGCGTCGCCGCCGCGAACGCCGAGGCCGTCCGCCTCGCCGCCGCCGTCGACGCGCGGCCCGAGGCGCTCACCCCCGACGAAGGCCGCGCGCTCCTCCTCGGCTGGCGCAGCGACCCGCTCCTCCGCGACGGCCTCACGGCGAGGCTCACCCGCGAGCGCGCCGCCTCCGCCGTGATCGCCTACACCTGGACCGGCCACCCGAAGGACCCGTCCCGCGCCGCCACCGAGGCCACGCTGCGCGAACGGTACGACCGCGGCTGCGCCGCCCTCGATGTCGGCGTCGAACGCACCCTCGCGACGCTCGACGCCGCGGAGCTGCCGGGCCGCACGGTGGTCTTCGTCGTCACCGACCACGGCGAGGCGTTCGGCGAGAACGGCGCCCTCGGCCACGGCCGCTGGCTCGTCGACCCCATCACGCGCACCCTCCTCCTCGCGCGCGCGCGGGGCCACCTCAAGCCCGGCGTCGTCCGCGGCTCCTGCGGCGCGATCGACCTCACCCCGACGATCCTCGACCTCGCGGGCCTGCCCGTCCCGGTCGGCAGCGCGGGCCGCTCGCTCCTCCCGCAGGCCCGCGGCCGCGCCGACGGCGAACCCGTCCTCGCCGAGGAGTTCCGCCGCCAGCCCGCCGACCCCGCGACGCCCGGCCCCGACATCACGTTCCGCGTCGTCACCGTCCGCACCGAGCGCGCCAAGCTCCACCTGCTGTGGGACCCGCGCACCGACGCGACCGAGGCCACCCTCTTCGACCTCCTCTCCGACCCCGCCGAGGCCCGCCCCCTGCCGGCCACCGACCTCGCGCGGTTCGGCGCCCCGTTCGCCGCGGCGTGCGCCCGGGCGCGCGCCCACGTGGCGACGTTCCACGGCCGGACGGACAACCACGGGACCGGTCGGTTCCAGGGCGAGTAGCCCCGGCCGAGGGGAAGGGGACGCAAGGCCCGGTCGTTTCCCCCTTCCGACCGGGCCTCGCGTCCCCTCGCGATAGGATCGCTCCGTGACCCCGCCCTGTACCACCTCAAGGGTGCCGTCGAGGACCCGGAAGGCTTCTGGTTCCCTTTCCCCCTCCCCCCGGGGGGAGGGGGAAAAACGGCGCGCGGGAACGCGGTCGCGCCGGTGTACGGATGAGGCGCTCCGCCGGGCAGCC
>JAEUHO010000295.1 GCA_016795345.1 Planctomycetia bacterium
GCCGCGCTGCTCACGCCCCGGCTGCTCGGGGCCGACGGCGCGCCGACGGCGCTCGCGGGGACGCCGTTCTCCGACCTCGCCACCGCGCCGACGCTCGCCGACGTCCGGGTGCGCCGCGTCGGCGTGGACGTGCTCGTCGAGGGCTACGTCGCGCCGCGCGCCGGCGTCAGCGCGGGCGCGCGTTCGTCACGTCGCTGAACCGGTAGCGGATCCGGCGCGACCGGATCTCGTCGCGCAGCTCCATCAGCGACGGGTCCACGGGGTCGAGGTACGACGCGCGCGTCGCCCACTCGTCGGCGCGCGCGAACACCCGCGCGTCCCAGTAGAACTTCGCCGCGTCGAACAGCAGGCGGAACTGCCGCCGGTCGAGGTCGGCCAGGAGCGCGAGCACGGCGTCGCGCTCGCTCTCCTCCTTGCGGACGATCCGGCGCAGGCGGCCGAGCTCGCGGCGCGCGGCGCCGTACGCGTCGTCGGCGGCCTCGGCCGCCCGGCCCACCTTGGTCACGTTGCCGCGCGGCATGATCCCGCGGGCCTCGTCGGCGTGCCGGTCGCCGAGGCCCAGCTGCTTCTTGGCCTCCGTCATCCGCGTCACGATCTCGCGCCGGCGGTCCACGTCGAGGGCGAGCCGGTCGGCCTCGTCCTTCGCCTTGGCGAGGTCGGCCTCGCGCGCCGCGATCCGCGCCTCGAGGGTCGCGACGAGCGCGGCCACGCGCTTCGGGTCGAGGGCCTGCGCGAAGTCGAGCTGCAGGCCGCGGAGCACCTCGAGGGCCGTCGCGACGTCGCCGGAATCCGCCGCGCGCTCGGCGCGCGCGATCCCCGCGTCGACCGCGCGGCGCTCGGCGTCGGCGACGGCGTCCTGGTACGCCTTGCCCTCGATCGCGCCCAGCGCGAGGGCCTTCTCGTACTCCGCGCGGGCCTCGGCGAACAGCCCGAGGTCGGCGGCCAGGGCCGCGAGCGCGAGCCGACCCGGCCCGTCGTCGGGCTTCGTCAGCGCGGCCTTCGCGCGGAGCACGCCGAGCGGCGCCAGCTGCGCCCACGGGATGCGGCGGCGCGTCCCCGCGCCCACGACCAACACGACCTCGGTCGCGTCCGCGGACTCCACGGTGCCCTCGAGGCGGGTGCCGGCCGCGAGGGGGAGCTCGACGCGCGGGCCCGCGACGGGCGCGGCCGGCGCGTCGGCCGCCTCGGCCCGCGTCGCGGCCACGAGCACGCAGAGCGCCAGCGTGAACGCGACCCCGCGGGGGCGGCGCGTGCGGCGACGGACGACCTCGAGTGCTCGCGACATCGACCGCTCCGGGTCCGACTCGACCCTACGGTACGAACGCCCCCGGGGCCCGGCCCCCTCGGTCAACGTGACCGGGGGAGCGGCGCCGGCGCCGGCGGGGGCGGGGGAGGCGGATACCCGCCCGGGCGGCCCCCCGGCGCGGACGTCGTCGGGACCGAGTCGCCCTCGGCGGATGCGAGGACGCGGTACTTCTCGAGCAGCTCCGCGGCCCGGATGCGGGGCTGCCGCTGCGCGACGGGGTCCGTGATCTTGAGGTAGTGCTCGAGGTCGTTGACCGCGAGGCGGTAGGAGCGCCCGCGCGCGTAGGCCTGCGCGCGCTCGACGTACGACGCCGGCACCGCGGGGTCGAGCTCGATCACGCGGTCGTACTCGCGGACGGCGCCGACCGAGTCGTTGTTGCGCATGAGGACCGACGCGAGCAGGAGCCGCAGCTTCAGCTCCTTCTCGCGCGCGCCCCGGATGCGGTCCTTGAAGTACGCGCGCTGCTCCTCCGTGAGGTCGGCGCCGCGCTCCTTCTGCATGGTCTCGAGCTGCTGCTGCCAGCTCTGCTGGCTGCGGACGCTGATGTCGATGTACTGCCGCGCGTACGCGATGCCCGCCTGGTCGTTGCCCGCCATCAGGTTCGCCTTGGCGAGCCCGCCGATGGCGTACGGGTTGTCCGGCGAGCGCGCGAGCACCTCCTGGTACAGCGGGATCGCCTTGGCGAGCAGCTCGTTGCGCCGCTGCGCCTGCTCCTGCAGCTGCTGCCGGATCTTCGCGCCGTCGGCGTTGGGCTGCTCGAGCTTCTCCTGGAGCGCCCGCACGTCGCGGTCGTAGTAGTCCGCCAGCTGGACGTAGACCTCGGCGAAGTCCTTGAGCACCTCGTGCCGGCGGTCGCCGAGCGTCGGGTGGCTCCAGTCCCAGTCCTTGATCTTCAGGAAGATCTGCTCGGCCTCGCGCAGGTTCGCCGGCGAGCCGGTCATCGCGAGGGACTTCGCGAGGCCCCAGTTGGCCTTCGGCCGGTTCGGGTCGAGCTCGAGCACCCGGCGCCACTGCACGATGGCCTGCGCGTACTTGCCGCCGTCGTAGTACGTCTGCGCCGCGTCCTCGAAGTGCGCCAGCCGCGCCTTGTCGTCCTCCTTCTCCTGGCCCTTCTCGATCTGCTGGTCGAGCTCGGTCAACCCGATGCAGCCCGTCAGGCTGCCCGCGGACGCGACCGTCGCGGCGACGAGGCAGGCTCGGGAGAGGAACGACGGGCGCGCGTGCATGCAGGGCCTCCGACCGACCACCGACGACGATCCCGGGGCGCCGTCACCGTGCCGTCACCCCCGGGGAGCGGTCCCCCCGGGGGCGCGGGCGGCGTGCGGGCTACTTCAGCTCGGCGGCGACGTCGTAGATCCAGTCGCGGTTGCCGAGCGTGTAGTCGAGGACCTCGCCGGGGCCGAAGAACAGGCCCAGCTCCTTGGCGGCGGCCTCGGGGCTGTCGCTGCCGTGGACGAGGTTGAACGACGAGGAGATCGCGAGGTCGCCGCGGATCGTGCCCGGGGCGGCGTCCTTGCCGAACGTCTTGCCCATCATGCCGCGCACCACGGTGATCGCGTTGAGGCCGCGCAGCGCGAGCACCACGACGGGGCCCGACTGCATGAACGCGACGAGGCCGGCGAAGAACGACTTCGCCTTGTGGTCGGCGTAGTGGCGCTCGAGCAGGTCCTTCGAGAGGCGGGCGAGCTTCATCCCGGCGATCTGCAGGCCCTTCTGCTCGAAGCGGCCGACGATCTCGCCGACGAGCCCGCGCATCACGCCGTCGGGCTTCACGAGGACGAGGGTGGTCTCCATCGGGGTCAAGGTCGTGTCTCCAGCGGAGCGTGGCTCCGGGGGTGGGTGGGGG
>JAEUHO010000350.1 GCA_016795345.1 Planctomycetia bacterium
GGTCGCGCGGTTCGACCCGGCGCCGGTGGCCGCGCCCGCCCCGCGCGCCGCCGCGCAGCCCGTCGCCGCGCCCCTCCGCTGACGTGGCCGCCGCGACGCCCCCGCCGCCGTTCCGCCTCGAGCCGTACGACCGCGCGCGGCACGGCCACGGCCCCGCGCTCGTCGTCGAGAGCGTCTACCGCGAGTTCCGCTTCACGTGGCAGCCCGACGGCTACCACTGGGACGTGCTGCACCCGGAGAAGGCCTACCCGCCGCCGGACCACTTCTTCGACGTCGCGCTGATCGGCGACGAGGTCGTCGGCACCATCGGCGGGTCGGCGAAGGACGGCGTGGCCGAGCTGAAGCGCCTCTACCTCCTCGACCGCTGCCGCGGGCTCGGCATCGGGCACGCGCTCGCCGACCGCTTCGTTGCGTGGGCGCGTGCCCTCGGGTGCACCCGCGCGATCCTCTGGAGCGACAAGCGCTTCACCGACGCGCACCGCCTGTACGGCAAACTCGGCTTCCGGGTGATGAGCGAGCGCATCTGCGAGGAGGACCCCGACAAGTCCCCCGAGTGGGGCTACACGCTCGACCTCGCGTGAGCGCGCCGGCCCGCCCCGCGCCCGCCGACAGGTCGCCGGGGACGTGCGCGCGGTGCGGCGCCGCGCTCCGGGCCGAGGACGTCCGCGTGCGCCGGCACCCCGCGACGCCCTGGGTCGTGCTCGCGGGCGCGCTGCTCGCGATGGCGTTCCTCGTCGTCCCGAGGCCGCTGCCGTTCGTCTTCGACGGAACGCGCGGCACCGCCGGCCACGCGCTGCTCCGGATCGGGCTCCCGGCCTTCGCGGCGGGCTACGTCGCGAGCCGGCTCCCCTCCCGTCGCACCTGCGGCTGCCGTTCCTGCGGCACCATCGCTCCCATCCGCCAATAGATGCCGGTCGATGATTGGCGGATCGACGCTCGGCGGATCGATCCGCCAATGGACGCCGGTCGATGATTGGCGGATCGACGGGCGGCGGACCGAGGCGACCGATGAGCCCCGCGGAGCGCGGCGGCGGATCAGCGGAAGGTCGCCTCGTCGGCGCCGTCGCCGGACGCGATCCAGGGGCCCGTCGGGCTGCCGACGATCCGCGCATCGCCCCTCGCGAGGAGCTGCAGCACCACCTGGAACACCGCCGGGTCCACCGTCTTCAGCAGGTGCTTCTTGCCGTCGTCGAGCTCCAGCACCACGCGGCCCGCGCGCGCGTCGAGATTCCAGCCCGCCTCGTACCTCGTCACCTTCGGCATGAGTCCCTCCCGCGCACGGAACCGCCCCCAGTCTATGGCGGCGCCCGCCCGACCGGTGGCGCGCCGGGCCTTGCGTCCCGGGACCGGCTGCGCGACCGTGGGCCCGTGACCGCCTCGCGCAGCCGCCCGTCGCCCGCCGCCTCGTCGCTTCCCCCGCGACGGCCCGCCCTCGTCTTCGACCGCGACGCCTGCCACGACCTCCCCGCCGCGCTCGCCCGCGAGTGGCTCGAGACCGACGGCCTCGGCGGCTACGCCTCCCTCACCTCGCTCCTCTGCCCCACGCGCCGCCAGCACGGCCTCCTCGTCACGCCCTACGAAGGCCAGCCCCGCCGCCACGTCTTCCTCCAGCGCTTCGAGGAGACCCTCCACGTCGGCGACCGCGCGGTCCCGCTCTCCCTCGCCCGCTACCCCGGCCTCTTCGCCCCCCACGGCCACGCCACGCTCGAGCGCTTCACCGCCGTCCCCTGGCCCGAGAGCGTCCACCGCGTCGGCGACGTCACGCTGACGCGCGAGGTGCTCATGGCCCGCGGCACGCGCGGCGTGTTCGTCCGCTACCGCTGCACCGGCGCCTCGCGCCCCGTCCGCCTCGACCTGCGGCCGCTCCTCCCCTGCCGCGGCGCCGACGACCTCACCCACGAGAACGCGGCCCTCAACCCCCGCACGGACGCGAGGCCCGACCGCCTCCGCTGGCGGCCCTACCCCGAATTGCCGTCCGTCGTCCTCACCGTCGGCGGCGCGGCGCTCGCCTTCGCCGCCGCGCCCGTCTGGTACCGCCGCGTCGAGTACCCCGTCGACCTCGCCCGCGGCTACGAGGGCCACGAGGACACCTTCGCCCCCGGCGTCCTCACGCTCACGCTCGCGCCCGGCGCCGCGGTCGTCGTCGCGGTCGCCCTCGACACCTCGCTCGACGACCCGCTCGGGCGCTTCGAACGCGAGGCCCGCGCGCGCCGCGCGGCCTGGGCCGCGAGCGGCGACGGCCTCGCGGGCCTCCTCGCGTACGGCGCCGACCACCACCTCGCCACCGCCGCCGACGGCCGCCCCACCGTCCTCGCGGGCCACCCGTGGTTCACCGAGTGGGGCCGCGACACGTTCCTCGCGGTCCCCGGCCTCTGCTTCGCGCGCGGCCGCGTCGAGGAGGGCGGCGACGTCCTCGCCGCGTGGACCGGCCTCCTCGACGGCGGCCTCTTCCCCAACCGCTTCGACCCCGCGGGCCGCCCCGAGCGCAACTCCGTCGACGCGCCGCTCTGGTTCGCGCTCGCGGTCCGCCGCTACGACGAGGCCGGCGGCGACGCGACGCGCCTGCGCGGCGTCTTCCTCCCCGCCCTCCGCCGCATCGTCGCCGCGTACGCCGCCGGCACCCCCGTCGGCGGCGAGGACGACGACGGCCTCGTCGCGCTCCGCGTCCCGCCCGGCAACGTCACCTGGATGGACGCGCAGGTCGACGGCTGGCCCGTGACCCCGCGCGCCCGCTGCCCCGTCGAGGTCGCGGCGCTCTGGGTCGTCGCCCGCCGCCTCCTCGCCGACCTCGAGGCCCGCTTCGGCACGCCGGCCGCCGCCGCGCACGCGGCGGGCCTCGCGTCCCGGAGCGACGCGTCGTTCCTCGCGCGCCTCTGGCTCCCCGCCGCGCGCCGCCTCGCCGACGGCGTCACCGACGGCCGGCCCGACGAGATCCGCCGGCCGAACGCGCTGATCGCGGCCGCGCGGCCCGAGGTCCCGCTCACCGTCGCGCAGCGCCGCGACGTCCTGCGCGCCGCCGACGCCGACCTCCTCACGCCGTGCGGCCTCCGCTCGCTCGCCCCCGACGACGTCGCCTACCACCCCCGCTACGAGGGCGGGCCCGCCGACCGCGACCGCGCGTACCACCAGGGCACGGTCTGGCCGTGGTGGCTCGGCGCGTACGTCGAGGCCACGCTCCTCGCCCACGGCCGTGGTCGCGCCGTCGTCGCGCGCCTCCGCGCGCTCCTCGACGGCCTCGCCCCCGTCACCGCCGCGTACGGCCTCGGCCACCTCCCCAAGGTCTTCGACGGCGACCCCCCGCACCGTCCCGGCGGCACGTTCGCGCAGGCGATCAGCGACGCCGAGGTCCTCCGCGCGTACGCCCTCCTCGACGCCGCCGCCGACGGTCGGCCCGGCCGCCGCCCCCGCGCCCGACGGCGGTAGGCTCGCGCCATGCCCATGAGCCGCCCGCGCACGCTCGGCCTCGTCGGCGGCCTCGCGTTCGTCGCCGGGATCCTCGCGCTCCGCGCCGTCGCCGCCTCGCAGGCGGGCCACGTCGCCCCGCCGACGCGCGTCCCGCTCCGCCCCGACGCCGGCGGCGTCGCCGCCACCTCCTTCGTCGCCGCGGAGACCGGCCGCCACGAGGTCCGCGTCGTCATCCCGCGCAGCCTCAAGGCCGCCGACCTCGCCGCCGCGCTCGGCCGCCGACCGGGCCCCGCCCCCGCCGGATCGCCGCCCGCCGGATCCACGCCCACGGAGTCGGGGCCCACCGGCGCCGGTCCCGCCCCCACCTTCGGCGCCGACGCGACCGTCACCCGCGACGGCGCGCCCGTCGCGACCGGCCGCCTCGACGACGACCCCGCGCCCCTCTGGGACGCCGACGCCGTCTCGATCCTCGCCGCGTCCTTCGACGCGACGCCCGGCGCGACCTACGCCGTCGAGGTCCGCGTGACCCGCCCCGCGCCCGCGCTCGCCCCCGCGGCCCCCGCCGTCACCGTCGGCCCCGCGCTCGCCCTCCGCAAGGACGTCGCGTTCGGCGGCGCGGTCACCCGCGGCTCGCTCCTCTTCGGCGCCACGCTCCTCCTCGCCGCCGGCACCATCGCCCTCGTCGCCGCCTGGGTCACCCGCGCCCGCTGACCGCGATTTTGGACGCGCGCGGTCCCCTGCGTTGACGCCCCCTTCACGCGCGCGACGCACACTCGCCCCCGCCCCCACGTCCCCCGGGGGGCGTCTCGGGGCCCGCTGGCGGCCCCGCCGCGTCGATGCCACCATCCTTCCCCCCATGCCCGCGCCCCACCGATCCCTCGCCGCCGCCCCGGGCCCCGCCGCCCCCGCGGCCGGAGGTGCGCCGTGCGCGTCCTGATGCTCGGCTGGGAGTTCCCGCCGCACATCAGCGGCGGCCTCGGGACCGCGTGCCTCGGCCTCACCCGCGGCCTCGCGAAGGTGGGCGTCGACGTCACGTTCGTCGTCCCCAAGGCCTTCGGCGACGAGGACCGCGGCCCCACGCGCGTCCTCGGCTGCAACGAGGTGCCCGTCGAGGTGGACGAGGACGACGGCGAGGGACCGCGAGGCCCGGCGGCCGCCGCGGCCCGCGCCGCGCGCCGCCGCGTGCTCGCCGTCGACAGCGCGCTGCTGCCCTACCTCTCCGCCGAGCAGTACGCCGCGCGCCTCGCCGCGCTCGAGCGCGAGGCGGCCGAGGAGGAGGAGCGCGCGGCCGCCCCGGCCCCCGCGCCCGCGCCCGTCGAGCACCCCGACAAGGCCCGCCGCGTCTCCGTCGCCAAGCGCCCGCTCTCGTTCGCGGGCTTCTACGGCCCCGACCTGATGGCCGAGGTCGAGCGCTACGCGAAGGTCGTCGAGCAGGTGGCCCGCGCCGAGGCCTTCGACGTCGTCCACGCCCACGACTGGATGACGTACCCCGCCGCGGCCCGCGCGGCCGCGGCGTCGGGCAAGCCCCTGGTGGTCCACGTGCACGCCTGCGAGTACGACCGCAGCGGCGAGCACGTCAACCCCGCCATCGTCGCCATCGAACGCGCGGGCCTCGCCGCCGCGCACCGCGTCGTCGCGGTCAGCCACTTCACCGCCGGCATCCTCCGCCGCCGCTACGGCGTGCCCGCGGAGAAGCTGCGCGTCGTCCACAACGCGGTCACGCGCCGCGAGCAGCGCGAGGGCTGGCACGTCGAGAAGCCCGCCGGCGGGCCCGTGGTGCTGTTCCTCGGCCGCGTCACCTTCCAGAAGGGGCCCGTCTACTTCCTCGAGGCCGCCGCCCGCGTCGTCCGCGTCCTGCCCGACGTGCGATTCGTGATGAGCGGCTCGGGCGACATGCTCCCGGCCATGGTCGAGCGCGCCGCCGCCATGGGCCTCGCGCGCCACGTGCGGTTCACGGGCTTCCTCTCGGGCGCCGACGTCGAGCGCATGTTCGCGCTGGCCGACCTCTACGTCATGCCGTCGGTCTCCGAGCCCTTCGGCATCTCGCCCCTCGAGGCCATGGCCCAGGACGTCCCCGTGATCGTCTCGCGGCAGAGCGGCGTGGCCGAGGTGCTCGCGAGCGCGCTCAAGGTCGACTTCTGGGACGTCGAGGACCTCGCGAACAAGATCGTCGCCGTCCTGCGGCGGCCGGCCCTGCGCCAGGTGCTCACGGCCGGCGGCCGCGCCGAGGTCGAGGGGATGCGTTGGGAGGCCCGCGCCGCGCAGCTCGCGACGCTGTACGCCGAGGTGGCCGCGTGACCGCCCCCCGCGCCGCCGGCCCCGCGACGGCCGCGCCGACCGCCGTCGTGCCGTACTTCCAGGTGCACCAGCCGTTCCGGCTGCGCCGCTACACCTACTTCGACATCGGCGTCGACGCGCGCTGGTTCGACGACGCCGAGAACGAGCGCATCGTGCGCCGCGTCGCCGAGCGCTGCTACGTCCCGACGAACGCGCTGCTCCTCCGGCTCGTCGAGGAGACCGAGGGCCGCTTCCGCTGCGCGTTCAGCGTCTCGGGCACCGCCATCGAGCAGATGGAGCGCTGGGCCCCCGAGGCCCTCGAGGGGTTCGTCGCGCTCGCGCGCACGGGCTGCGTCGAGGTGCTCGGCGAGACGAGCCACCACAGCCTCGCGTTCCTCGCCGACGACCTCGAGTTCCGCGCGCAGGTCGCCGACCAGGCCGCGCGCGTCGAGCGCGTCTTCGGCCGCCGGCCCACGGCCTTCCGCAACACCGAGCTCGTGATCGACGAGCACGTCGCGCGCACCGTCGAGGACCTCGGGTTCGTGGCGCTCCTCGGCGAGGGCAGCGACGGCCTGCTCGGCTGGCGCAGCCCGGCGCGCGTCTACGGCGTCGAGGGGTGCGAGCGGCTGCGCCTGCTCCTGCGGCACTACCGCCTCTCCGACGACATCGCCTTCCGCTTCAGCAACCGCGCGTGGGACCAGTGGCCGCTCACGGCCGAGAAGTTCGCGCGCTCGCTCGCGGCGCTGCCCGCCGACGACGTGGCCGTGAACCTCTTCATGGACTACGAGACCTTCGGCGAGCACCAGTGGAAGGAGACGGGGATCTTCGACTTCCTCGCGGCCATGCCCCGCGCGGTGCTCGCGGACCCGCGGTTCGCGTTCCGCACGCCCACCGAGGTCGCGACGGCCCACGCGCCGGCCGCGCGGCTCGCGATCCCCCACCCGATCTCGTGGGCCGACGCCGAACGCGACCTCGGCGCGTGGCTCGGCAACCCGATGCAGCGCGCGGCCAACCTCGCGCTCTACGCGCTGCTGCCGGCGGTGCGCGCGAGCGGCCGGGCCGACCTCCTCGCCGCCTGGCGCCGGCTCTCGACGTCGGACCACCTCTACTACATGTTCACGAAGCGCACGTCCGACGGCGACGTCCACGAGCACTTCAGCCCGTACGCGTCGCCCCACGACGCGTTCATCGCGTTCATGAACGTCCTCGACGACCTCGAGCGCCGCGCGGGCGCCGCGGCGGCCGACGCGACGGCCGCGGGCACGCCGCCGGCCGGCGCGGTCCTCCCCCCTGCCCCCGCACGGGCCCCCGATCCCCTCACCCGACCGCTGCCCCCGCCGCCCGCCACGCCCGCGCCGGGCGCGGCGCAGCCCTCCAAGCGGTCGCGCCGCCGAGTCCCCCGGGGCGGGTAGCCTCCGCCCGCTCCGCCCCCGGTCCCTGCGAGCCCCGCCATCCTGAAGCCCGCGCCCCCGTTGACCGTGTTCGAGGTGTCGTGGGAGGTCGCCCACAAGGTCGGCGGCATCCACACCGTGCTCTCGACGAAGGCGCGGGCGATGGTCGAGCGGCTGGGCGACGGGTACGTGTGCGTCGGGCCGTGGCGGCTCGGCGACCCGCGGCGCGAGCCGTTCTTCGAGCCCGAGGCGGGGTTCAGCGGCTTCGAGGAGTCGTGCCGCTCGCTGGGCGTGCCGGTGCGCGTCGGTCGGTGGCGCGTGCCGGGCCGGCCGCGGACGATCCTCGTGGACGCGTCGGGGTTCTACCGCGGCAAGGACGAGGTCCTCGGGCGGCTGTGGGACCAGTACCGCGTGGACTCGCTGTTCGGGCAGTGGGACTACGTCGAGCCGCTGCTGTTCGGGCACGCGGCCGGCATCGCGATCGAGCGGTGGTGGCACGAGTTCGTGGGCCCGCACCGCGCGGAGAGCGTGCTGCACGTCCACGAGTGGATGGCGGGCGCGGCGCTGCTGCACGTGAAGGCGCGGCTGCCCGCGGTGGCGACGGTGTTCACGGCGCACGCGACGGTGCTCGGGCGCGCGCTCGGCGCGACGGGCGTGTCGGGGGCCGCAGGCCTCGGGGCGCGGTCGCCGGAGCAGGCGGCGGAGGCGCTGGCGGTCCGCAGCAAACACTCGCTCGAGCGCGCGACCGCGCGCGAGGCCGACGTCCTGACGACGGTGAGCGACGTGACGGCGGAGGAGGTGACGACCTTCCTCGGCCGGCGGCCCCTGGTGCTCGTGAACGGCATCGACCCGGCGTCGTTCGCGATGCTCGGGCCCGCGCGCGAGGGCAAGGCGCCGGCGCGGCCCGTGGGCCCGGACGACGCGGGCCGCGCGCTGCGGCGGCTGGCCGAGCGGTTCCTCGGGCGCGACGTCGCCGACGCGACGCTCGTGGCGACCGCCGGGCGGCCGGAGGTCGTGAACAAGGGGCTCGACGTGCTCGTGGACGCGCTCGGCCGCGTCGACCGCCGGCCCGGGCGGCCCGTGGTCGCGCTGCTCTTCGTGCCGGTCGGCGGGTCGGGCGTGCGGCGCGACCTGCTCGCGCGGCTGCACGCGCACCGCACCCCCGACGGGCCGCTGCCCGGCCTCGCGACGCACGCGTTGTTCGACGGCGAGGGCGCGGCGATCGCCGACCTGTGCGCGGCGGCGCGGCTCGACAACGGCGCGGAGCGGCGCGTGCGCGTGGTGCACGTGGCGGCCTACCTCGACCCGTTCGACGGGCTGCTGGGCCTCCCGTACGAGACCGCGCTGACGGGCGTGGACCTCGCGGTGTTCCCGTCGGCGTACGAGCCGTGGGGCTACACGCCGATCGAGGCGCTCGCGGCCGGCGTGCCGACGGTCACGACGGACCGCGCGGGCTTCGGGCGGTGGGTCGCGGCGCACGGCCTGACGCCGGCCGACGGCGTGACGGTGCTCGCGCGCGAGGGCCGGACCGCGGACGCCGCCGCGGCCGACCTCGCCGACGTGATCGACCGCGCGGCGGCCGACCCCGCGGCCCGGCCCGCGCCGGACCGCTGCCGCGCGGCGGTGGCCCCGCTCGCGTGGCGCACGGCCCTCGAGGCGCAGGACGCGGCGTACGACGTCGCGCGCCGGCGCGCGCGCGAACGCGCCCTCGGCGCCGCGTCGGCGTACGGCGACGGGCCCGCGCGCGTCGGCGAACCCGAGGCCGGGCCGGCGGTGCACGAGGTGGCGGCCGCGCTGCCCCCGTCGCTGCGGTCGCTCGTGACCGCGACGCGCACGTTGCGCTGGGCGTGGGACCCGGACGCCCCGGCGCTGTTCGCCGACCTCGGCGGCGAGGCCTGGGAGGCCTGCGACCACAACCCCGTGCGCCTGCTCGCCGACGCCCCCGCGGCGGAGCTCTCCGACGAGGCCGCCGACCCCGCGACGGCCGCGCGCGTGGCCGCGCTCGCCGCGCGCCTCGCGCGCGACCTCGAGGCCGGCCCGCGGCT
>JAEUHO010000372.1 GCA_016795345.1 Planctomycetia bacterium
CCAGTGCGCCGTGCCCGTGACGACCTCAACGGCCCTGCGCTGCCCGCCGTACCACGAGACCGAGCGCTTCTGGCGACGGGCACGGCGCACGACCTGCTCCGGGGACGGGAGCCGGCGCCCCCGCTTGCGAGGGCGTCCGGCCCGCCCCGTGCGGGGAGGCGGGGGCCCGTAGAGCGCGGCCTTGGGATAGAAGCGACTGACCAAGGTGAGGCGGTCTGCGTGGCGCGACGCGAAGTCCGCCAAGTCGTGCGTGCCGTACCCGCCGTCCCCCGTGAACACGAACTTCCTGGCCGGAAACGCCCGACCGAGCGAGGCCAGCAGTTGGCGCATGAGGTCGGGGCACGTCTTGTGCCGCCGACCTTCGGCCTCGTCGACCTTGGGCGAGCGGTACAGCGCGACGAGGATCGGTAGCGCCCAGGGGCGGGAGGCGAACGGGAACTCCACCAAGACGCAGAGCACGACCCACTTGTGACCCCAGCGGTACGCCGTGTACTGATGGCTGGACCGAACGGCGTCGCGATGGCACCCCTTCCCGTACACGCGATCCCCGCGATGCTCGTCGACGGTGTCGTCACCCGCGACGAGCACGGGCCCATCGGGCACGCAGTTCCGCAGGATGTAGCCCGTCAGCACGCGGCCGAGGGGCCACAGGGACCACGCTCGGCGCGAGAACACGCGGTGGTAGCTCGACGGGTGGCCCGGGGCCAGGGCGCCCACCGTTCGAAGGAGATTCTGGACGCTGCGCCTCCCCACGGTGAGGATGGACGCCAAGGCCAGCACGACCGCCCGAGCGAACGTCGGGCGGGTGAAGGCCGGCGCGAACTCCCGGAGCAGGGAGGCCGCTGAGCAGGTCGGGATCGTGGGCTTCCTTGCCCGTTGGACTCGTGTCGCCATACCCGAGTCGGCGGCTCGGGGGCCCACACTCTTTAGCCCGCCGCCCTACGACCGCCCGCCGGAACCCCGGAAAAGGGCAGAAGTCGAGTTCAGTGGCCCGTTGAATTCATGGACGCGGAGCCCGGGGACGCGGACCTCGCAAGCGTCATCGCGACGCTGGGGGTGCCGGCGAAGGTGACCTGGGAGCAGGACGGCGACTTCCGCACGTCGGGACCGAGTTGGGCCGACGTCGTGCTTGCTCCGGATCGCCCCTGGGAGCTCTTCGTGGGACAGACCGGCGGGAACGCCTGCAACCACCCCGCGCTCATCGGCATGCGCGTGCCCTTGGAGGATGGCGTCCGACGGGCCTTCGACGCCATCGCTCGGCGCTGGCTCGGCACGCAGATCTACTTCCCGGAGACCGCAACGCTCGAGGAGGTGAGCGAGTATGCACGTCAGGTCGAAGCGGCGGGCCTCACGTGCGCCACGGCCTATCGCGACTTCCACGAGGCCCTGTATCCGGTCGATCCGACGCCCGCGAACCTGAGACGCCTCTGCGGGAGCTCTGCGCACGACTCGACGTTCCGCGCCGCCTCGCGGGCCGGGGTCGTTCCCTGGCGACTGTGGATCTGGGGGCCGAACTCGGACTGAGGTCCGATCCGCCGTTCGGGCATCCAGCCAAGGCGCGCTACGACGACGCGCGGCGGCGGAGGGAGGCGGGCGCCTCGTCGTCGGCGTTGCGGTCGAAGTCGGCGGCGCAGGGAGGGCACATCCCGTGCGTCACCTCGAACGGACCCGAGCGGGGCACGAAGTGTCCGATGGGCAGCCAGAGGTCCTCGGACGTACGGACGCTCTCGCACCATGCGCAGATCGCGACCAGGCCCGCCTTCTCGGGGTGCGCGAGGAGCGCGCGGACGCGCGACTTGCCCTGCGACTCGAGCAGGCGGGCGACGCGCCCGAGGAGCGCCTTCTGCTCGCGCAGGAACTTCTTGCGGGCCCGGGAGAGCGGCGCCATGTCCTCGCCCGTCGCCGGGCCGAGCTCCGGCAACCACCGCGCGCACTCGTCCACCTGCTCGAGGCTCACGAGCACCGCCACGGCCATCCGGTCGTAGGCCTGATGCGCGAGCTCGACCTCGCCGAGCCGCTCGAACGCGCGCGCGAGCAGCCCCCCCTGGTGCACGAAGTCCGCCGCCAGGAACGAGCCGCGGTCGACCCCCGCCATCCGCTCGAGCGCTGCCCGGCCGGCCCGCACCGCCGGTTCCACCTCGCCGAGCGCGGCGCCGATCTCGACCTCGAGCACGAGCGCCTGCAGATGCCCGAACTCGGGCGCCGCGACGCCGGCCCCGAGTTGCGCCAACGACGCCCGCGCCGCCGAGGGCCGCCCCTCGAGGAGCATCACGCGGGTGTCGGCCATCGTGAGCGCCCAGCGGTACACCGTATCGGGGGCCCGCACGGCCATGAGGATCCGGCGGTACGCCTCGATGTGCGCCCGCGCCGCGACCGCATCCCCGAGCAGCGTCGCGTGGACCGACGCGGCGACGTGGTACTCGAGCTCGAGGTTGTCGAAGGGGGTCGTCTGGCGGTCGAGGACCTCGCGCAGCTCGGCCAGCGCCTCGCCGAGGGCGTCCTCGATCCGGAGCTGGCTCAACGCCCCGCACACGCGCGCCAGCGCAAAGGCCAGCGCCCGGTCCGCGGTCCGGCCGATCGACCGCGCCAGCAGCACGAGGTGCACGCCGAGCGTGTGGGCCTCGAGGTACCGGCCGGCGCGGCCGTACAACGTCGTCAGCGTGGAGAGCGCTCGGGCATGGTTCCCGAGATGGCGGCCGCGCGCCTCCGTCAGGAGCGTCCGGAAGACCCCCTCGGCGGCATGGAACTCGCCACGGTCCGCGAGTTCTCGACCCCGCAGGATGCGGGCGTCGAACTCGGGGGTCGGATCGAGCGGGTCGGCGCCGTGCATGGACTCCCCCCCTAAGGTCGGTCGCCGCGGGCGGAACCTGCGTGCAAAGCGCCCCCCCGGTGGGCGGATGCGCGGGATGGGGCGTTGCCCGGGGCCGGGGACCCGCCCTCCGGCCGGCGGCGGTTCCCGGGTCGCGGTCCGTCGCGGGGCCGAGATCGGGTACCGTGCCGCCATGGGAAGCGTGTCCACCGTCGGCGGGATCCTGGCCCTCGCGCTCCTGCTCGGCTGCGGCGACGCGACGCCGCCGCGCGCGTCCGTCGCACCGACGGCCCCCGCGCCCGCGACCCGACCGCCGGAGGACGGGACCGGCATCGTGCTCCCGGAGGACCGATTCCCGGACCTCGGTGCGTTCCGGTCCGGCGGTTGGTGGGAGCTCTTCGGCGCGGACCCGAAGGACTCGAAGCGCTTCCTCGACATGCTGCGCCGGTTCCCCGAGGACCGGACCCGGATGAAGGAGGTGCTGAACCGCGAGTCCGCGCAGGGCCTCGTGTTCGATCAGCCGCAGGAGCCCGCGGAGCTCGGCCCTCGCCTGCCGATCGATCGACGCGCGATGTACGGGATGCTGCCGAGCTTCATCGCGATGCTCGAGCCGCTCTGGGACCACGCATCGTGGTCCGACGACGACGTCGCCCTCGCGCGCGAGGTGGGCAAGTTCCTCCACACCGAGCTCGGCGCCCCCGACGTCGCCTTCGACGGCAGCGGGGCCGACCGCGGGGCGGCGCTTCGCCGGCTGATCACGTGGTTCCGGGAGGAGCTCGGCCACGTCGATCGCTACGCCGCGATGAGCCTGACGATGGACGACGGTCCCTTCATCGGCGTGCCCTGCGAGGCCCCGCCCACGGCATCGGCGAGCTCGCAGCCGCTGCGAGGCGAGCTGCGCATCGAGGCGTGGAAGCTCGAGCGGGACGGATCCGACGTCGCGATCCTCGCGGCGCGGCGCGGCAAGGACACGTTGTGGTGCCGCCGGATCACCCGCGGCGACGGGACCCCCTACGCGCGCGCCCGGATCGCCCCCCTGACGGTGGACGACCTCGGGGCCTACGGCTTCCGGGTCCACTTCGCCGCGGCCGGCGAGCACGCGCACCTCTACGTGGGGCCCGACGGCCGCTTCCTCTTCTACTTCGTGTCGTGGTGACGGGCGCGCCGCCGAGGCGCCCGCGCGGGTGGTACCTTCGCGCGGTGCGTCGGCTCGCCCCCCGAACGTGGAACCTCGTGCTCCTGGTCGGCGTCGCGTTCGCGTTCACGGGCTGCAGGTGTGCACCGCGGTGCGGCTGCGTACCGTCCGCGTCGTGCCCGCCCGCCGCGGCCGTCGCCGCGTCGCCGGAGTCCGTGGCGCCGACGTCGCCGCCGCTGCCGCCGGGCTGTTCGATCGTGACGCACGGCTCGCGGCCGCGGCTCTCGCCGAGCGGCGCGACGATGGCGTTCGTCCGCTGGGTCGACCTCCCCGCCGGCACGACCCACTTCGTGGGCCCCCACCGCCCGGGCCAGTCGCTCGACGCCGTGCCGGAGGTGTGGCTGCGCGACCTCGCGCGGGGCACCGAACGCCGCCTCCCAGGCTGGAAGCCCGAGAGCGCCGACGGGGCCATCCACACCGACCGGATGCGGCTGCCGGTGACGTGGACCGACGAACACACCCTGCTCCTCGACGACGGCTCGCTCGTCGACGCCACGACCGGCGCGATCCGGACCGCGTCGCTCGAGCTCCCGAAGGGCGCGATCCCCACGTCGCTCGCGTGGTCGCCCGACGGCACGCGGGCCGTGTGCATCGCCGACGGCCCCGTCCGCGACGACGCGTACCGGAGCGTCGAGGCCGTCGTCTATCTGCTGGAGGCGGGCCACGCGCCGAGGCCCCTCGTCCTCCGGAACCCGCCCGACGGACAGCGCCTCGCGTGGGAAGCGGGCGGGATGAACCTGCAGAAGGGCGTCTTCGAGTGGACACCCGACGGGCGGCGGCTGCGCTTCGCCCTGCGCCTCCACCAGTACGGCCGGCCGTACTTCTGGCAGCGCACGGGCCTCCTCGACCTCGACGGCACCGCGCGCGTGCTCGCGACGAGCGTCGACGTCACCGGCTGGCGGCGCTCGACGTGGAGCGCCGACGGGACGCGTGGGGCCTTCGCGCTCGAGCGCGGCGGCGCCCGCTCCGAGCTGTTCGTGACGAACGCCGACGGCTCGGACGTCGCGCGGGTCACCGACGACGCGACGCTCAAGGACACGCCCCACATCGACCCGGCGGGCCGTCGCCTCGCGTTCCTGACGGGCGAGACGGACGAACGCGGTCGCGTGCCGAAGCCGGTCGTCCGGGTCCTCGACCTCGGCACCGGCCGCACCCACGACCTCGTGCTCCCCTCGCCGGACGACCCGCCCTCGCACCTCGTCTGGATGCCCGGCGGCGACCGCCTCCTCTACGACGGGCCCGGCGCGATCTACGAACACGTCGTCGAGCCCGCACCGACGCCGACCGCGGACGACACGGTCCGTCGGGTCCCGTACGAGCCGATCGACCTCGTCCGCGAGGCGCTCGCGGCGGGGTCCGACCTCGAGGTGGCCTGGGCCACCCACGTCGCGAGCCAGGCGTGGGACCCGGCGCTCGTCCCCGCGCTGCGCGCCGCGCTCCGCGCCCGCCTCGAGACCGACGCCTTCGACTGGAGCCTCGGGGTCGACCTGATGCAGCTGCTCTTCGACCACGAGGTCCGCGAGGCGCTGCCGGAGATCCGTCTCGCGGCGGGGCCCACCTCGCGGATCGCCGGGCCCGCGGCCTGGATCCTCGCGACCTGGATGGGCAAGGACGCCCTGCCCGACCTCGACGCGCTGCGCACGAAGCCGGAAGGGAACGAGCGCTTCGCGGCGGCGGCCGCGATGGTCGCGCTAGCCCGGCCCATGCACGAGGGGACGAGGTTGGGGCCGCGGCTGCGACCCGGGCGTATCGCAGGGCCACCGGCGGGCACGAACGCGTGCGCCACGTCGCGGAGGCTCCTCGGCGTGGTGCAGGAACACGCTGTCGTCG
>JAEUHO010000440.1 GCA_016795345.1 Planctomycetia bacterium
ACCCAAGAAGTCGGCTGGCGAGGAGGGGCGCTTCTCCCACCGGCGCCGCGCGTCGGTTCAAGCCAGGCGCGGACGATCCGATCTCCACAAGTACGGGTACGAGCGTCAAGCGGCGCCCTATCTTCCCGGTATTAGGGCTAGCCCGGTCCACTCACGAGGGATGAGCCGTGACAGGGGCTGAACGATGCCCATCGGCCGGTGGGGGCCGATGGATGCGACCCGGGCGCGGCGCGGAGGCGAGATTGCCGACCGGTCCGCGGAGCGGATGAAGGCCCGAGCTGGCGCAGGGCCTGAAAGGGAGGCCGTGTTCTGGCACCACGCCGACGAGCCTCCGCGCCGTGGCGCATGCGTCCGTGCCCGCCGGTGGCCCTGCGATACGCCCGGGTCGCAGCCGCGGCCCCGACCTCGTCCCCTCGTGCATGGGCCGGGCTCACGACCCGTTCCTCCGCGACTCCTCGTGCGCGGGCGACTCGGGCCACCTGCCACCGTGCGGCCTCCGGCGCGAGGTGCGGGTCGAGCCCGCGCCCCGATGCGGTCACGAGGTCCGCGGGCACCGGCGCGCGGCCCTCGGCGTCCGCGAGGTGGTGGGCGGCGTCCCGGTGAGGCGAATCGCCCGGGCCGGCGTGGCGCCCACGATGGCGCCCTCGGGCGGGCGATCACGCCCGCGACCGCGAGGGTCGCGAGCGGGGGGACGAAGCGGCCGACCAACATCACGAGCCCTGGCTCCACGTCGAGGAGCGGTGCGTTCCGCGAGCGCCACGCGAATCCGAGCACTGGCGCGACCACGACGGCGCGCCCCGCCGCGTTCACGAAGGGCTGCACCGTCAACGAGGTCATCGACGTGCGGTGCGACATCGTCGCCTCGCGCCGCAGCCCTGCGAGTTGGCCGTCGTCACGGAAGAGACCGCGGTGTCGAACGCGAGGGCCTGCGTGAACGAGGGCAGCGGAGCCCGGCTGTCCCGCAGCAGGTGCTCGAGGCGATCCCGGCCGTACACCGCGAGGAACACGAGCAGGTTGAACGCCAGCGGGTCGCGGGCGTACGCGCGCCACCCGCCCTCGCGGGCCGGGTCCACGCGCGCGAACGGGTTCGGTCGTCCGTCGTGGACCCGCCCCAGGTACGCCACGAGCGGGACCGCGAGGCCCGGTGGCCGACGCGGCCCCTCCCCGGTTCCCTCGGACGTGGTACGGTCGCGGCACGGAGGCCGACGTGGCGAAGGACTCGTGGTCGCTCGACGATCCGTTGACGACGGGCGACATCGACGCGCTGCTGGCGTTCCTGCCGACGTTCGACGCCGACGGGTTCCGGTTCGCGACGCTCCGCCGGAGCGAAGGAACGTCGATCGGCGGCTGGACCTACGGGCCCGAAGCGATCGCGTTCATCGAGGCGGCCTACGCCCACGGCTTCGTCTGCACGTTCGACTGGCCGCGCTGGGCCACGACCGACGGCCGGCGGTTCACGGACAACACGCGGGAGATCGAGCACGCCGATCTCTCGACGCTCCGTCGTCTCTTCACCAGCTGGATCCGTGGCGACCGCTTCTGCGACGGCGGTTTCGCCTCCGCCTACGACTCGGGCGCCGTCCGCTGCGCCCTCGACCGCCTCTCGCGCCTCCGCGACACGATGTGATGCGGTCGGCGGCCGGGTCGTGCGGCGCATCGCACCCTCGCGCGCCCGGCCGACGTAGCATGGGCGCGAGGACCCCGTGATCCCGAAGGTCGTCTGGCCCCTGTCGATCGTCCTCGTGATCGGCGCCGGCGTCGCACTGGTTCGGGTGCTTCGTCCGGAGGAGTCGGCCGGTGCGGCCGCGCGGGCGCCGGCGCTCCGCGGTCGGTACGTCCTCCGCCGGGACGACGCGCTGGCCGCGGCCTACGCGGAGGCTCACGAGATCGTGTTCGGCAGCCTCGGGATCGACACGGAGCGCGTGCTCCCGCTCGAGTTCGGCGGGGACGGAGCGTTCCGCTGGAACACACCGTTGGCATACGACCTCCGGGCCGGTCGGCTGGCCGAGGTCGGACCCGGCGTGGGCCTGCGAACGGAAGGCACGGGGACGTCCGCCCCCTCCGGCGACACCCACGTCGTCCTCCTGTTCGACGCGACACGGCGCGAGGACGCGCCGGGGCCGTCCGACCCCTCGCATCGCCGGGTCGTCGTCTCGACGACCTCGGCGGGGTTCGAGCTGATCCGGGAGACCGGACAAGCGAACGTCCCGATCCGACACCACTACGACCTGCAGCGGTGACCGCCGCAGGTTCCCGGTGGCGAACGCAAGGGTGGATCCAGATGCGGAGCAGCGCGCGCGGGCCAGCGCTCACAATCGCTCCTGCCCGTTTGCGTGTGACGTGGTCGGGGTGGAGGGATTTGAACCCTCGGAGCGGCCCAAGGGGCCGGTCCGAGGATGCCTCGCCTCTCTTATGAGGGGGCTGTCGCCCCCTCCGGCGTCGCCACGCGCTCGCTGCGCTCGCGCTGCGCCGCCTACCCCCTGTATGTCGAGGGTTCGCACGGGCCGCTCCTCAGGAGCGGTTGTTTCTCTACTCTGCTGGTGTGGTCGGGGTGGAGGGATTTGAACCCTCGACATACAGCTCCCAAAGCTGAGGCTCTACCGCTGAGCTACACCCCGACGGAGGAAGGGTAACGGCTCGGAGGCACGGGAGGAACGACGGGACGCACCCGGGCCTCGCGTCACTTGTTCGTCGTCGGACCGCCCACCCCGCTGCCCGGCCGCTCGGGCGGCGGAGGCGGCGGCGGTGGCTTCGCCGGCGGCTCGGGTTTCGCCGGCTTCTCCGGCTTCTTCGGCGGCTCGGGCCGTGGGTCCGGCCGCGGCTCGGGCCGCGGCTCGATCACGACGGTGCCCACCGTGAAGAGCACCCCGCGCTCGACGGCCACCGCCCACGGGGTCCCGTGGTACTTCTGCGCGATCCGCCGCACGGACGCCATCGCGTCCACGAACGCCGACGCCCGCACCACGTCCGGCAGACGGTACGTCGGCCGCAGCACCACGAGCCCCGCCGCCAGCGGCTCGGGCCGCAGGACCACCGACTTGGTGCCGTCGAGCGCGCCCTTGTCGATCGCGTCGAGCGCGCCGATCACCTCGCCCCAGTGGAAGCGCACCTTCAGGAGCTGGCTGCCCAGGAGGTCGAAGTTCGCCTCGACGCGCTGCCGCAGCGGGTCCGTGCGCGAGGCCTCGCCGGTCGTCTCGCGCTTCGCCTCGTCGGCCCACCAGTCGAGCGCCTGCTCGACGCGGGCCTTGCGGTCGACGGCCGTCTCCCGCGCCCGCTGCACGTCCGCCCGGGTGCGGTACGTCGTCGCGAACGGCGTGTTGCTGCGGATCGGCAGCATGGGACGGGGCGTCAACGCGCCACCGCCCGGCTTCTCCAGCGTCCCGTGGTCGCGCACCACCGGGGCCACGTCGTCCGCGAGGTGCTCCCACACGCGCACGATCACGTGCGCGCGCCGCATCCCCTCGAGGGACGCGAGCACCTTCTCCCGCGGCCGCAGGTCCGGCGCGAACAGGTTCAGGAACCCCATGTCGTACAGCGTGATCGTGCGGTCCTCGTCGCGCGACCGCGCGCCGGGCGCCCGGAAGTTGTGGACGAAACACCGCCCGCCGGTGCTCCACGACAACGTCGCGAGGCACCAGTAGCCGAAGCCCGACGGCGGCGGGAACCGCCCGCGGCTGCCCGGCCAGTCGAACTCCGTCTGCGCGAACGGGAACTCCTCGAGCTCCCACCGGTACGGCACCATCGGGAACGCCACGTCCGCGCCGAAGAACAGCTCGCCGCGCTTCCGGCGCTTCGGCATCGGGTGCATGCGCTGCGTCAGGCCGAGGTCCTCGACCTCGCGCTGCTCGAAGTCGTAGTCCCACGACCGCTCGAACGCCGCCTCCGGCGCGATGGAGTAGAACGCCGCCCCGCGGGCCTCGAGCGCCGATCGCGTCGCCTCGACGTCGTCCTCGCCGTCGCCCCCCTCGCGCGTCATCAGCACCACCGCGCGCGGCTCCGTCACGGACGAGCCGAGGGCGCCCGCGCCCTCGCGCACCGCCTCCAGCAGGTTCTTCCGGCCGTCGAGCGGGATCGTCATCAGCAGCGTGAGCGTGTTCTTGGCGTCGTCGAGGTCGCCGGGCAACGACGACTCGGCCGACGCGCCGACCACGCCGACCGTCATGCCCGCGGGCCCCGCGGCGATCACCTCCGGCAGCGCCTCGCGGACGCGCTGCAGCTCGGGCACCATCGACGTCGTCGGGTCCACGACGAGCACCATCACGGCGCGCGGCGCGCGGGCCGCGAACGGCTTCGTCCACGCGTCGGCGCGCAGCTTCAGGTCGCCCGCGACCAGGACGAGGATGTCGCGGATCGACGCGCGACCGCGCTCGTACACGTCCATGGCCCCGCGCGGCACGGCCGGCGCGGGCGGGCCCGCCGTCGCGCGCCCCGCGCCGACGAACAGGCAGCCGGCGAGGAGGAGCGCGCCGGCGAGCCGAAGGCGACGGGCCCCGGTCGGATGCCCGGGACGCGAGGCCCGGTGGCCGTCGGGGGCGGCAACGCAGTCGCTCATGACCCCGGATCGTAGCCGGACGGGCCGCGGACGGGGACGGGCCGGTCCGCGACGGCGACGCGCCCGACCCCTGCCGTAGGATCCGGGGATGGCCCGCGCCCCGTCGCCCACCGTCCTCGCGGTCGCCCTCGCCCTCGGGGCCTCGCTCTCGGCCGGCGTCTCCTGGGGGCGGTTCGGCAGCGCCGACCTGCCCCCGCCGCCGGTCGCGCCGCCGGTGCCCGCCCCGGCCGCGCCGCCCGCCCCCCCCACGGGCCCACAGCCTGCCCCCCCGACGGCCCCCACCCCGCCGACGTCCTCCGCCCTCTCGCTCGGCGTCTTCCGCCTCGCCCCGTCGCCGGTCGTGGACGCCGACACCCTCAAGCTCGACGAGCCGCGCGAAAGCGTCCGCGTGATGGGCGTCGATGCCGAGGAGGTCTTCCACAAGGCCGACGAGCGCGAGGCCGCGGCCCGCGACTTCGCCGCCTATGCCAAGGCGAAACGCGGCGACGCGCCGCGACCGCGGAAGTACGGGACGCCGGCGGGCGAGGCCGCGAAGGCGTTCACGGTCGCGTGGTTCGCGGGCGTCACCGAAGTGCGCCTCGAGCTCGACGAGCCGGGGCGCGATCGCGACGGCTTCGGACGGCGCCTCGCCCACGTGTTCGCCGTCAAGGACGGACGCGAGCAGCTGTTCGCGGAGGTGCTCCTGCGGGCGGGGTGGGCGCCGTACTTCGTGAAGTACGGGCGGTCGCCGCGGTACGACGCGCGGTTCCGGGCCGCGCAGGCCGCCGCCCGCGCCGAGAAGCTCGGGATCTGGGGCGACGCGGTCGCGCACTACCCCGACTACGACGAACGGCTCGCGTGGTGGGAAGGTCGGGCCCTGCAGGTGGACGCGTGGGACGCCGACGTGAAGGGCCCGACGCCGCCGCCGAACCCGATCCGCCTGGGCGTCCCGGCCGAGACGGCCCGGCTCGCGACGCTGCTCGGGCAGCGCGTGACGCTGTTCGCGAGCCTCGACCGCCTCGTGACCGACCGCGAGCCCCGCCGCCTGCTGTTCGTGGACGCCCCGAACCGCCCGTTCACGGTCGTCGTGCCCGACCCGACGGTGTGGGCCGCCCTCGACCTGCCGGCGATCGAGGCCCGGTTCGCGCGGGTGAGCGGCATCGTGTCGGAGTACCGTGGACGCCTGCAGGTCGTCCTCTCGAAGGCCGAGGACCTCTCGACGCGATGATGCCCCGCCCGCCCCACGCCCGCCCGCTCCACGCCCTCCAGCTCGTCGGCGCCGCGGCCCTCGCCCCGCCGCTCTCGGGCTGCGGCGACGAGCCGCCGCCCGCGCCCGCGGCGCCGCCGACGAAGCCGCCGCCCGAGCAGGCGACGTACCCGATCCTCCATCTCTTCGTGGAGGCGCGCGACAAGCCGCGCAGCCCCACCAAGCCCCCGCGCACGCGGGACGAGGCCCTCGCGCTCGCGACGGCCACCGTGGCGCGCCTCCGCGCGCCGGGCGCCGACTTCGCGGCGATCGCGCGGGAGGTGAGCGACGACCCGGTCACGGCGGCGGCCGACGGGTTCGGCGGCTTCTGCTCGTACTGGGCCGGCGACGACCCGGTCGTCGTCGAGGCGGCATCGAAACTCGCGGTGGGCGCCGTGAGCGACCCGATCCCCGCGGCCACGGGCTTCAACGTGATCCGGCGCCTGACCCGCGACGAAGGCAAGGCCCTCGAGGCCCGCGTCGTCGTCCCGATGGAGGGTTTCCTCTACCACTGGGCCGAGCTCGATCCCGCGCGGGAGCCGCGGCGGTCGAAGGCCGAGGCGTACGCCGAGGCGGCCGACGCCGTCATGAAGCTCCGCGCGGGCGCCGACGTCGAGCGCATGATGCTCGAGGTCC
>JAEUHO010000465.1 GCA_016795345.1 Planctomycetia bacterium
CTGACGTCGGAGCGCTCCGCGAACGCATGAACGAGTTCCCGCGGCCGAACGTCGTCTTCGTCTTGGACGTCGATGAGCGCGTGGGCCTGTCGCGCGTCGCTGACCGCGACGGCGTCCCGAACCTGTTCGAGAACGTCGAGCAACTCAGCCGGGCGCGCCGGCTGTTCCTCAAGATGAACGGAGACATCACCGTCCACCTGGACGCCGCAGCCTCAATCGAAGCAGTTCGCGCTCAGGTGTTCGAGCGGTTGGTGCGTGAGGGCGGCGTGCTGCAGAAGGTCCGATGCGCGAAGGGCTACGGGTGCGACGACCCGATCCAGTGTGGCTATCGGCTCGGCGGCGACTGCTACTGGTGGAACCTGCGTCGGGCGCTCTACACGAGGTAGCGCGGAGCCCGCCGCGGGCGCGAGACCGCGATAGGTGGTGTCCCTCGGCGTCGCGCCCGCGGGGCACCCACAACCCCTCGAAAGGCCAGTTACTCGACCCGCCGGGCTGCGGTCGGCGGCGGCGAGTTCGTCACCCGCGCGCGGCGCTCCGTCCCGTCCGCGAGGACCGAGACGAGGTCCACCGGCCCGACCATCGGCTCGAAGAGCGGTACGGAGAACGCCGCCCCCGGCGTCAGGGGGCCTGCGATCGGCACCACCCGGTGCCAGTGCCCGGCGGGCATCTCTGTGTCGACCCCGTCCCGCGTCTCCCATCAAGCGAAGTAGATGATGCGCTGGTCGGTGCCGTTCGTCACGGCGAACCGCTCCCCGGGGAGCAGCGACGGCGCCGAGGGGACGCCGGGAGGGACCGGCGCAGGCGGGTTGACGAAGCCCGGGCCGTCCGCGAGGCCGCCGCCGACCGCTGGCGCGCTGGTCGCGTTCTCCCCCGAGCTCGCGCCACCGCACCCGGCGAGGGTCGCCAGTACCGGGACGAGCGCGGCGAGGCGCGCGCCGTTGCCACCGCTTCCCCGCGCGCCCGCATCGGTGGAAACGGGTCGATCTTCGTCGCTGCGATGCCGCTGGAACGCCGAAACAACAACCAAGCGGCTCCCCGATCCCATAGCGTGAGCCTTTCCCCTGCGACGCTTTACCGTGGCTCGCGGGTCCGCGTATGAAGCCGCCGCTCTAACCACTGAGCTATGCAGGCACGGGACCGCGGCGCGAGAGGGTAGGGGACGACGAGGGGGGGTGGCAAGGAACGGGACGGGGGAAGCGCTCGGACGGGGGTGGTGCCCCGGACGCTTCGCGGATCGGCGGATCCGCCTACACTCCCCGGGACGCAGGAGGCTCCATGTCGAAGAAGCGCAACAAGACGACCCGCGGCGGTTCGTTCCGCGGCAAGTTCAAGCAGGGCAAGACCAAGGCCGGGCAGACGCACAAGCAGCGCCGCCGCTCGCCGCGGATCCGCAAGAACCCCTAACCGCGGGGCGCCCGGCTCCCGGAGCGTCGCTCCCGGAGCCTGGCGCCGCCCCGCGTGACGACAGGAGGGCCCCGCCGGGCCCCCGGTCCGTCCCGAGGTCGGGGCCGGGCCCAGGGGACCTGACCGGCACCGACCGCCATGCTCTCGTTCGGCAAGCGCCCCCGCGAACTCGCCTGGTACCACGCCGGGCCCATGTTGTTCGGCGACTGGGGGACGTCGCGGCTGTACGTGCTCGGGATCGCGTTCGCGGCCACCGGCCACGAGTCCCTCGTCTACGTCCTGGCGATGGCCGGCGTGCTGCTCGTCGTGGCCGGCGCCTACACGGTGATCTGCCGCGCCTACCCCGAGGGCGGCGGCGTCTACGCCGCGGCGCGCGAGCAGGCACCCGTCCTCGGCGTCATCGGCGGCCTCCTGCTCTTCGCGGACTACACCGTCACCGCCTCGCTCTCGGCCCTCGACGCGTTCCACTACCTCGGCCTCCCTCGGCCGGACCTCTTCGCCGTCGCCGCCCTCCTGCTCCTCGGCGGCGTCCACTTCTTCGGCCCGAAGCGCGCGGGCGTCCTCGCCTTGTGGATCGCGGCCGGGGCGTTCGTCTGCTACCTCGTCGTCGCCGCGTTCGCGACGCCGCACCTCGGCGGGGCGCAGCTCGACGTGCCCCACGCGACGCCCGCGGTCCACTGGACGCGCCTCGTCCACATCGTGCTCGCGTTGTCGGGCGTCGAGGCCGTCGCCAACATGACCGGCATCATGGTCTCGCCGGTCGCCAGGACCGCCCGCCGCACGATCTGGCCGGTCGCGATCGAGGTCGTCGCGCTCAACGTCGTGTTCGCCCTGGCGATGAACGCGGCGACGATCCCCGAGGCCGAGCTGCGGGGCCGCGAGGAGGACATGCTGCGGGCGCTGGCCGAGCACTACGTCGGCCCGGGCTTCGCGAAGGGCGCCTCCGTCGTCTTCGCGCTGCTGCTGCTCTCCGCCGCCAGCACGGCGATCACGGGCATGCTCGGCGTGCAGTTCTCCATGGCCCGCGACGGCGAGCTGCCGCGCGCGATGGCCCGGCTGAACCGCTACGGCGTGCCGCTGATCGCGCTCGTGACCGCCACGATCGCGCCGGTGGTCGTGCTCACCGTCCAGAACGACCTCGCGGGCCTCGCGTCGCTGTACGCCATCGGCGTCGTCGGCGCGATCGCGCTCAACGGCTTCGCGACGGCGCGGAGCCGCCGCCCCGGCATCGGCCGGCGCGAGCGGATCGGGCTCTACGCCGTCGCGATCTTCATGGGCGCGGTGTGGGTCACCATCGGCGTCGAGAAGCCGCAGGCGCTCGTCTTCGCGGGCGTCGTCCTCGGGACCGGGCTGCTGCTGCGGTTCGGCTTCCGCAGCTACCGCGCGATCGCGCGGCCCGTCGAGAAGGTCCCCTTCCCCGCGGACGCGCCGCGCCTCCTCGTGGCGACCCGCGGCGACACCTGGGTCGTCGACCGCGCCTTCGACCGCGCCATCGAGCTCGGCGCGCCCGTGGTCGTCGCGCTGCTGCGCGAGGCGTCGTTCGTGTTCGGCGAGCGCCGCGGCGAGGGCCTCGACCCCGCGCTCGACCCCGAGGCCGAGCGCGTGTTCGCGTACGCGCGCAGGTGCGCGCAGGACCGCAACATCCCCGTGCGCACGCTCTACGAGCTGACCTCGTCGCCCATGGCCGTGATCGCGGACCACGCCGTGACCCTCGGCGTCGTCGAGGTGCACGTCGGCGGCTCCCGGCGCACCGCCCTCGAGAAGATGCTGCGCGGCAGCCCGCTCGAGGAGCTCCGCATGCTCCTGCCCGACGACGTGCGGATGATCGTCCACCGCCCGCCCCAGCGGGGCGTGGCCGGCGCGGCCTGACGGGGGCGGGGGCGGGGCGCGGGACGCGATCCACGGCGCGGGTACGCGAGGCCCGGTGGCCCCCGGGGCGGTCGGTCCGGCGGGATGGGTCCCCCGGGCACGGTCGTACACTTCTCCGATGGCCCCCGGAAGTCCCGCCACGTCGGTCGGCACCGCCCCCGACCTGTCCCGCCTGAGGATCCAGCGCGACGCCGCCCCCGCCCGCCGTCGGGGCGGGAGCCCCCTCCTGTGGATCCTGCTGCTCGGCGCCCTCGGCTTCGTCGGTTGGGCGTACGCCACCGGCCGCCTGATCCTCGACCAGCCCGGCGGGGTCCCGCGGGTCGCGACCGGCCTCGTGATCCCGCCGGGCTCGGCCGTCGCGAAGCAGGGCGAGGTGACGGGCAACGGCTACGTGATCGCCCGCAAGCGCGCCGCCCTCTCGACGGTCCTGTCGGGCCGCCTCGTCGAGCTGAACGTCGAGGAGGGCACGTCGGTCAAGGAGAACGACGTCGTCGCCCGCATCCAGCACGACGACCTCGACGCCGCGGTGGCGGCGGCGAAGCAGGACGTGGCCGTCGCGACCGCGCGCAAGGGCGAGCTCGAGCGCGCGCACGCCGCCGCGACGATGGACCTCGAGCGCCTGAAGAAGGACAACGCGGTGCTCCGCGACCTCGAGGCGCAGGCGCGCGTCGAGGTCGAGCGCGCCGAGGCCGACGTCGTGCGCAACCGCGCGCTGTTCGAGCAGCGGATCATCGACGAGGCCCGCTGGCGCGTGTTCGAGGCCGCCGCGAAGACGGCCCAGGCGGCGCTCGCCGCCGCCTCGTCGCGCGTGGCGGCCGGCACCGCGGCCGAGACGTCGTGGACCGGCGAGATCGCGCGCCGCGCGGCGGCGCTGCTCACCGCCGACGCGGAGATCGCGCGCGCGGGCGAGGCGCTGCGGCAGGCCGACATCCAGCTCGAGAAGACCTACGTGCGGGCCCCGTTCGCGGGGCTCGTCGTGCACAAGGACGCGGAGCTCGGCGAGGTCGTCGCGGCGACCGGCGCCGGCGGCAACTCGCGCGGCAGCGTGGCCACGATCGTGGACCCGAAGACCCTCGAGGTGCAGGTGGAGCTGTCCGAGACGCGGCTCGGCACCATCGCCCAGGGCGACGCGACGCGGATCGTGCTCGACGCGGCCCCCGACCGCTCGTTCCGCGGCCGGATCCGCCAGGTGTGGCCCACGGCCGACCGGCAGAAGGCGACCGTCGAGATGCGCATCGAGTTCCTCGAGTGGCCCGACATCGTGAAGCCCGAGATGGGCGCGCGGGTCACGTTCCTCGGGAAGCACACGCCGGAGGCGCCGGAGGTGAAGCGCCTCCCGAAGGTGCCCGCGCGCGCCGTCGTACGGCGCGGCGAGGCGGCGGCGGTGTTCGTGCTCGCCGCGGGCCGCGTGCGCCGGACCGACGTCCGGCTCGGCGCCGAGGCCGGCGGGCTGTTCGACGTGGAGAGCGGGCTCGTGGGCGGCGAGCAGGTGGTGCTCGACCCGCCGGTGGACCTGGCCGACGGCGCGGCCGTCGCGACCAACACGGAGAAGAAGTGACCATGGCGACCGGACCCGAGACCCTCGCGCGGATGCGCGGCATCACGAAGGTCTACAGCCGCGGCGGCCAGGACGTGCGCGTCCTCGACGGCCTCGACCTCGACGTCGGCTCGGGCGAGCTGCTCGCGCTCATGGGCCCGTCGGGCTCGGGCAAGTCCACGATCCTGAACCTGCTCGGCGGGCTCGACCGGCCGGACGCGGGCACGATCGAGGTCGGCGACACCGAGATCACGCGGCTGTCGTCGGACGAGCTCGCGGGCTGGCGCGCGCGCCACGTCGGGTTCGTCTTCCAGGCGTTCAACCTGATCCCCGTCCTCACGGCCCTCGAGAACGTCGAGCTGCCCCTGCTCCTCACGCCCCTCGGCAAGAAGCAGCGCCGCGAGCACGCCGAGTACGCCCTCGAGCTCGTCGGGCTCAAGGACCGCATGGACCACCGGCCGAAGCAGCTCTCGGGCGGCCAGGAGCAGCGCGTCGCCATCGCCCGCGCCATCGCGACCGACCCGACGATGGTGCTCGCCGACGAGCCCACCGGCGACCTCGACCGCGCCAGCGCGGACGCGGTGCTCGACATCCTGTCGCGCCTCGTGGCCGAGCACGGCAAGACCATCGCCATGGTCACGCACGACCCCGCGGCCGCCCGCCGGGCGACGCGCACGCTGCACCTCGAGAAGGGCGTCCTCGTCGAGCAGGGGACCACGAGCCACGCATGAGCCTGCTCAAGCTGGTCCACCGCAACCTGTGGCGGCACCCGGTGAGGACCTGCCTCACGTTCGGGTTCTCCGCCCTCGCGCTGTTCCTGTTCGTCTTCCTGACGTCGGTGGTCACCACGCTCGACGCGGCGACGAAGGCCGCGGCGACGAACCGCATCGCCGTGCAGAGCGCCGCGAGCCTGTACGTCTACATGCCGGAGTCGTACCGCCCGAAGATCGAGCAGGTGCCGGGCGTCGAGTCCACCTGCCCGTGGGTCTGGTTCGGCGGCTACTACCAGGACCCGAGCAACTTCTTCGCCCAGTTCGCGGTGGACCTGCCGACGCACCTCGGGCAGTACCCCGAGGTCGAGGTGGACGCGGCGCAGCAGAAGGACCTGCTGGCCGACCGCCAGGGCTGCCTCGTCGGCGACGAGCTGGCCGAGAAGTTCGGGTGGAAGGTCGGCGACAAGATCCCGATCCTCTCGAACATCTACACCGTCGAGAAGGGCAAGGCGTGGGAGTTCACGCTCCGCGCGACCTACCACTCGCGCAAGCCCAACATCGACAACAAGACGATGTTCTTCCACTGGGACTACCTGAAGGAGATGCGCAAGGCGCTCCGGGCCCAGGGCTTCGAGGCGGGCGGCCAGGACGTCGGCGTGTGGATGACGAAGGTGAAGGACGGGTACGACCCGGAGGCCGTCATCGCCGCCATCGACGCGTTGTTCGAGGCCGGCCCGCAGCGCACCCGCACGCAGACCGAGGCGGCCTTCCAGGCGCAGTTCGCCTCCATGCTCGGCAACGTCCCCACGTTCCTCGGCTGGATCGGCGGCGCGGTGCTCTTCGCCATCTTCTTCTCGGTGATGAACACCGCGGGCATGGCCGGCCGCGAGCGCTCGCGCGACGCGGGCATCCTGAAGGCCCTCGGGTTCAAGGACCGGCTCGCGGGCGGCATGCTGCTGCTCGAGTCCATGGCGGTGGTCGGCGTCGGCGGCGTCACCGGGGCGGTGCTGGCCTGGGCCGCCGCGCCGAGGTTCCGCGACCAGTTCGCCCAGTTCCTCCCGAACTACTTCGTCGGCACGCCGACGCTGCTGCTCGGCATCGCCATCGCCCTGTTCATCGGGCTGGCGGGCGGGATCTTCCCGGCCGCCCGCCTCACGCGGCTGCGCACCGTCGCGGTGCTGCGGCAGGAGGCCTGACCGTGCGCCTCGTCCCGTTCCGCTACACCCTCCGCAGCCTGGTCGTGCGGTGGTCGCCGTCGCTCTTCTCCGCCCTCGGCATCGGGCTCACCGTCGCCGTGCTCGGCGGCGTGCTCGCGCTCCGCGAGGGGTTCAAGGCGCTGCTCTCCGACACCGGGAGCGACGACGTCGTCGTCTACCTGCGGCCCGGGGCGCAGAGCGAGGGCGAGAGCATCGTCCGCTACCCCGTGGACACGAACGTCCTCAAGACGCGCCCCGAGGTCGCGCTCGACGCGAGCGGGACGCCGCTCGCGGCCGCGGAGTCGTACCTCGGCCTCAAGCTCGACCGCACCGACGGCACGGGCACGACCATCGTGACCGTGCGCGGCGTCGAGCTCCCGGCCTCGCTCCGCATCCAGGGGCCGCGGTGGCGCGTCGTCGAGGGGCGCGAGCCCACGCCGGGCTCCGACGAGGTCGTCGTCGGCAAGCCCCTCACCTCGCGCATCAAGGACACCACGATCGGCTCCACGCTCACGTTCAACGTGACGCCGTTCAAGGTGGTCGGGATCTTCGAGAACGACGGCGCGTACTCCTCGGAGATCTGGGGCGACGTCGACCGCATCTGCGCCGCGCTCGAGCGGCCGTTCCGCCAGCGCTTCGTCGCGAAGCTCAAGCCCGGGACCGACGTCGCCGCGATCGCCACGGAGCTCGAGACCGACAAGCGCGTGCCGGTGAAGGCCCAGACCGAGAAGGCGTACTTCGCCGCCCAGACGACGGCGTTGGGGGGCGTCCTCGGGTTCCTCGCGGGCATCCTGACGTCGCTCATGGGCGCCGCGGCCGTGCTCGGCGCCGTGAACACCATGCTCGCCGCGGTGGGGGCTCGCACCCGCGAGGTCGGCATCCTGATGTCGGTGGGCTACCGCCGGTTCCCGGTGTTCTTCTGCTTCCTCGTGGAGGCGGCCATCATCGGGCTCGCCGGCGGCCTGATCGGCGCCGTGCTGGTGCTGCCGTTCAACGGGCTCCAGACGAGCACGACGAACTGGAACACGTTCACCGAGATCGCGTTCGCCTTCCGCGTGACGCCCTCGATCATCGTGACGTCCATCGGCGTCGCGCTCGTGCTCGGGATCCTCGGCGGCACCGTGCCCGCGTGGCGCGCCTCCCGCCTCGTGCCGACGGCCGCGCTCCGGCGCCTCTGATGTCGCTCGCGCGGCTCGTCCTGCGCAACGCCTGGCGGCACCCGGTCCGCTCGGCGCTGCTGGTGGTCTTCACGGCGCTGTCGGTGTTCCTGGGCTGCTTCCTGCGCTCGGTGGTCACGACGCTCGACGCCGCCGTCCGGCAGGCCGCCACGAACCGCATCACGGTCCAGAGCGCGGTCAGCATCTTCTCGGACCTGCCGGCGTCGTACCGCGAGACGATCGAGCAGCTCCCGGGCGTCGAGTCGGTGAACCGGTGGACCTGGTTCGGGGGCACCTACCGTGACGGGAAGAACTTCTTCCCGCGCATGGCGGTGGACTTCCCGCTGCTGTTCGCCCAGTACCCCGAGATCCTCGTGCCCGAGGACCAGCAGCGGGCGCTGATCGCCGACCGCAAGGGGTGCCTCGTCGGGCGCGGCCTCGCCGAACAGTACGGGTTCGAGGTCGGCGACTCGATCCCCCTCATGGGGACGAACTACCCCAAGCCCGACGGCTCCGCCTGGGACTTCACCGTCCGCGGCATCTACGACGTCGCGCCCGACGCGGTCTTCAACGCGAAGGTGATGTTCCTCTCGTGGGAGCTCGTCGACGAGGTGCGGCGCGCGTCGCCCGACGCCGGCGGCGGCTCGCGGGTGACCCTCTTCTGGGTCAAGGTGAAGGACGGCTACGACCCCGCCGCCGTGATGGCGACCATCGACGCGCGGTACGCCGCGGGCCCCACGCGCACGTTGTCCCAGACCGAGGCGGCCTTCCGGGCCTCGCGCATCGCCGCGCTCGGCAACGTCACGGGCCTCCTCGGCTGGATCGGCGCGGCGGTGCTCTTCGCGGTGGTGCTCTCGGCCGGGAACGCCATGGCCATGGCCGCGGCGGAGCGCGGGCGCGAGTCCGGCATCCTCATGGCGCTCGGCTTCCCCGCGCGGCGCGTCGCCTCGCTCGTGGTGTTCGAGTCCATGCTGCTCACCGGGATCGGCGGGGTGCTCGGCGCCGGCGGCGCCCGCCTGGCCGTCGCCACCCTGCGCCGGCTGTTCTCCGAGGTGCTCCCGGTCTTCATGGTGCAGCCCGAGACCGTCGCCGCGGGGGTCGGCGGCGCGCTCGCGGTGGGGGTCGTCGCGGCGCTGCTGCCGGCGATCCGCCAGTCGGCGCTGCGGCCGCTCCAGGTCCTCCGGTCGGAGTAGGAGTACCCTCCATCCATGCCCGAGAAGCGCGACTTCACCCGGTACCAGCAGGGCGTCATCCGGCGCTACTACCAGAACCAGGACCAGCTGCGCGAGCAGTCGCTCGCCGACCTCGTGACCGACCTCTACCTCGCGACGACCGACAAGAAGCGCGAGGCGCTCTGGAAGCGCGCGCGCACCCTCCTCGAGGGGCTCGGCGTCGCGCCCGCGACGGTCGAGGCGGTGATGGCGGCTCGCAACCCGAAGGCCCTCGCCGAGCTCGCCGCCCGCGGCTTCCAGACCGACCGCAAGCAGGACTGGAAGCGCGACGCGAAGGACGCCGAGGCCGAGTAGCGCCGGGCGCCGCGCGCTCGGGTCCCTCGCGGCCGGGTCGCGCGCCGTCGGGTCGCCCCCCGCCGGTTCGCTCGCCCTCAGGGCGCCTTGCGGACGAGGGCGAACGGGAACGACTGGCCCGCCTGGACGAGCGTGCCCCGCAGCGAGGTCCCGTCGATCGTCCCGCCGAAGACCGCGCGGCCGAGCGGCGACGGCAGCTCGAAGTGCACCTGCGCGCCGTCGCGCCGTACGGCCTCCAGCGGGCCCTTCAGGAGGCCCTGGGCCGGGATGTCGAGGGTGGCCGCCGTGTCGGCGGTGACGTCGAGCCGCAGGAGCAGCTTCTGCGTGCCGAGGTCGAGGTCGCCCTCCCAGACGCCGACGAACGGCGACGGCGCGCCGGGCGGGGCCGGCGCCTTCGCCGCGGCGGCGGCCGCGCGCGCCGCGGCCGCGGCCTTGGCGGCCTCGCTGCCCGCGCGGAACGCCGTGACCGGGAGGCGCAGCGGGCCTTGCGTCACGACGCCCCGGATCGTGTCCCCGTCGAGCTCCGCGTCGGTCACGGCGCGGCCCATGGCGGCGCCGTGCTCGAGGTGCACGCGCCTCCCGTGGTGCAGCAGGACGTCGATGACGCCGTCCTTCAGCCCCTGGGCCGGCACGTCGATGCGGCCCTCGAGCGCGCCCGCCGCGCTCCGGCGCACGCGGATCGCGAACGGGATCCGCATGCTGCCGAGGGTCAGCTCGCCCTCCCAGTCGCCGACCGCCTCGCCCTCGGGGGGGAGCGTGAGGTCCATGTCGGTGGCCGCCGGGCCCGCGGCGCGCGCGAGCCTCGCGCCGCTCGCCGTCTCGGCCGCGGTCACGGCGCCCTTCGGGTCGCGGACGAAGCGGAGCGTGAGGCCGTCGGGCAGGTCGTCGCCGCGGACGTCGAAGGCGCCGTCCGCGCGCTCCACCAGCCACCCCTCGAGGCCGCCGACGTCCATCACGAGCGCCTGGTCGCGGACCGTCACCCGCACGGCGCCGCCGGGGCCGCCGAGGTACGTCCCCGCGATCGCGCCCCACGCCGCGGGCACCGGGTCGCGCCGCGCCGTCGCGGGGTCGAACGCGACCCACGGCTCGCCGCGCAGGAGCGTCAGGGCGACCCGCGCGAGCGACCCGAGGGCGCGGTTGCCCTCCGACAGGTTCGCGAGCAGCACGACGCCGACGCGGCGGTCGAGGTCGCCCGCCATCTCGGCCGTCATGCCCGCGACGAGCCCGTCGTGCCGGATCGTGCGGCGGCCCGGCGTCTCGTCCACGACGAACGCGAGGCCGAACCCCGCGCGCCCCTGGTCGCGGAAGAACTGCCGCCGGTGCATCTCCGCGCACGAGGCCTCCGTCAGCACGCGCGTGCCCTTCGCCGCGCCGCCCTCGAGGTGCGCGGCGAGGAACGTCGCGAGGTCCTCGGCCGTCGTGTAGACGTCGCCCGCGGGCCAGACGTCGAACCGCACCTGCCGGAGCGCCGCGACGCCGTCCTTCGTGCGCGCGTACGGCAGCGCGAGCCGCTCCACCTCCGGGCCCGTCGGCGCGAACGTCGTGTGCGCCATGCCGAGGGGCGTCAGCACCTCGCGGCGGACGACCTCCTCGAACGCGAGGCCCGCCGCCTCGCCGGCCAGGCGGCCCGCGAGCGCGAACCCGACGTTGCTGTAGACGGTGCGCCGCCCGGGCGGCGCGTCGGCGACGAGCCGCGACGTCGTCGTGCGGAGGTCGGCGGGGAGCGCGCGGTCCCACAGCGGGACCGTGTTGCCGGAGGTCGGCAGCCCCGACGTGTGGGTGAGGAGGTGGCGCAGCGTGATGGGGGCGGCGCCCTCGGGCTGCCGCGGCGCGTCCGCGCCGAGGCGCGGGCCCACGGGCTCGTCGAGGGACAGCTTGCCCGACTCGACGAGCCGCATCACCGCGGTCGCGTTGACGGTCTTGAACGTCGAGCCCGTCGAGTAGAGCGTGTCGGGCGTCGCGGGCGTCTTCGCCCAGACGTTCGCCCACCCGTACGCCGCCTTCCACGCGACGGCCCCGTCGCGGACGAGCGCGACCGACACCGACGGCAGGTGGTCCGTCGCCATGCGGCGCCGGATCTCGCGCTCGAGCGTCGCGGTGACGGCCGCGAGGTCGGGGGCGTCGGCGGCGCGGGCGGGCGCGCCGGAGCGCGCGACGGCGAGGATGACGACGAGGACGACGGCGAGGAGGGAGGCGGCGAGGGGACGGCGCACGACGGGCTCCGGGGGCCCCGCGATGCTACCGACCCGCCGGGCGCGCGGCGTCAGCCCCAGCGCACGAGCGCGCGCAGGGCCTCGAAACACGCGGCGGTGGCGTCGTCGTCGAAGGCCCCCGGCCGCGTCACGTCGTGGCTGCGCACCGCGTCGAGGACGTCCGCGACGAGGCGGCCCGCGGCGTCCGGGCGGCCCCGTCGGAGGGCCCAGGCGTGGGCCACCGCGCGCGCGGTGCGCGTCGGGTAGCCCTCGAGGGTCGTCGCCCACGCGTCGAGCGGGAGGTCGTCGGGCGGCGCGGCCTCGGCCAGCAGCACGCCGGTGGCGATCTGCAGCCGCGTCTCGGGGTCGCCCACGCGGTCCCAGAGCAGCGTCAGGGCCGGACCGACGTCGCGGCGCCCGGCGGCGAGGGCCACGGTGAGCCCGAGGGCCCAGCGGTGCACGGCCCACACGTTCATGGGCTGCGCCGCGACGGCCGCGAGGATGCGTTCGCCCGCGGCGGCGTCGCCCGCGAGCACGAGGCCCACGTCGAGCGCGAGCTGCCGACGGCCCTCGTCGTCGCCGCCCTGCACCGCCTCCCAGACCCGCCGCTCCGCGAGGAACGTGCGCGCCGCGTCGCCGCCGATGGTGCCGAGCGAGCGTGCGAGGTGCTGGAAGAAGAACGGCCGCTCGAGGCGCCACTCCGACGCGATCAGCTTCTGCAGCGCGGCCTCGTGCGTCCGGTCGCCGGGCCGCGCGGCCATCGCCGCGCCCGCCGCGAACAGCTCGGGCGCGTCCGCCCGCCGCAGGAGCGCCGCGGCGAGGCGGGTCTGCGACGGGCTCGGCGTGCGGTGCATCGGCGCGTACAGCGACAACACGCCGAGGGGCCCGAGCCGCGCGACGACCTCGTCGAGCGCCTCGCCCGCCGCCGCGTCGCCCGCGTCGACGCGCGCCTGCGCGCAACGCGGGAACAGGTCGGTCGTCTCCCACGGCTCGCCGCAGGTCCGCTGCCCGAGCCCCTTCAGGAGCACCCACGCGAGGCGCTTCGCGTCCGCGGCCGACGCGCGGCGGTCCTCGTCGTCGGCCCACAGCGCGACGGCGGCCTGCACCGCGTGCAGGCGGGCGTACGCGTCGATCGCGTACCAGGTCGCCTCCGCGTCGCCGCGGTGGCGCTCGGCGAACGCCCGCAGGTCGGCGAGCACCGCGTCCCGCTCGCTCGGGGCGCACAGCCGGGCCTCGATCGCCAGGGTCTCCCGCCGGAAGTCCGCGCGCCCCCGGAGCAGCGGCGGGACGACGAGGGCCCCGACGGCGCCGAGGACGACGATCGCGGGGAGGACGCGGAGGAGGCGGGCGGCGGGGGACATGGGCGACCGGAGGTACGGAAGGCGGTGCGGGGGGATTCCCGCCGGGCCGTCCCTTCTACCGCACCCCGCACCCCGGCCGACCGTCCGTCGGTGCCGCGCGAGCGATCCGGGGGTAGGATCCTCCGCCGGGGGCGGGCCGCGGGGCCCGTGCCGTCCCTCCCGTTCCAGGAGCCGTCCATGTCCTTCCGCGCGCGCCTGTCCCCTGCCGTCGCCCTCTCCGTCGCCCTCGCCGCGGTCCTCGCCGCCGTCGCCGTCTCGGCCCGCGCGCAGGACGACGGCACCGAGCTCTCCGCCCGCGTGCTGCTGCTCCAGGACCAGGTCGCCTCGCTCCGCGCGGACGTCGAGCTCCTCCGCGCCCGCGACGCCGTCCTCACCTCCGCCGCGTCGCGCCTCGCCAACGCCGGCAACGGGCTGCGCAACGGCACCGCGAACACGCGCGGCCAGGGCTTCGAGGGCGCGGCCATCCCGCAGGTCTCCCGCACCGCGCTCCTCACGGCCCTCGAGACGCTCGCCCGCGACCTCGGCGCCGCCACGCCCGCCGCGCCGACGCCGCAGGAGCAGGAGCTCCGCCGCCGCGCCGACGAGCTGCGCAAGGTCTTCACGCGCTGACGCGACGCGTCGGCCGGGCGACGCAGGCCCATTCCGCCGACGCGAGGCCCGCTCCGTCGACGCGAGGCCCGCCCGCCCACGGGGCCGGGCCCGCGACCTGCGGCGGCGGCGTGAGGCCTGCTTCGGCGACGGGCAGCCTGCTCCGCCGACGCGAGGCCCGCTGCGCGGCGCGGCGCCGCTACTTCGGCCGCCCGCCGCGGCGGTCGAGCTCGACGAGCACACACGGCCCGTCGATCGTCGGCACGCCCAGCCGCACGGCCTCCTCGAGCACGTCCGGGGCCGACGCGCCGGGCTGGAACCAACACGGCGGCTTCCCGATCTCCGCGGCGTCGGCCACGACGCCGAGGGACGCCGACGGCGGCGTGATCACGCTCACCGCGTCCACGCCGCCGGGGATCTCGGTCAGGCGCGTCACGCAGGGGATCTGCAGCACGTGGGGCGCGGTCGGGTGGACGGGGATGACGTCGTACCCCTCGTCGAGCAGCCGTTGGAACACGATGAAGCCCCATCGCCCCTGTTTGGGGGTCGCGCCGCAGACGGCGATGCGCCGCTTGCGCAGCCACGTGTCCACCGAGATGCCGCCGGTCGTGCTCACGTGACCTCCGAGTTCGTGCCGCCGGGCCCACCGGGTCGCTCGGGGCCCGGGTCCGTACCGGCGCCCGGGCCCGGGCGCTTGCGGCGCCGCGGGGCCCGCTCGCGCCCGGGCGCCGGGGCGGGCCGGGCCTCGCGTGCCGTCGCCGAGGATCGCTTGCCCGTGGGGGTCGCGGGGCGGGCGGCTGCGGCCGCCTTGCGCTCGAGGCGGGCGCGGCGCCGTTCGAGGTCGTCGCGGTGCGGGTCGCCGCGGGGGCAGCGGGCGAGCGCCCGTTCGACGACCGACAGCGCGCGCGCGGGGTCCTTCACGCGGTGCTCGAGGTGTTTCGCGATCTCCTCGTAGGGGTGCGCGTCGAAGGGGCCGGCGGCCTCGAGCCAGGCCGACCACGTCGCGAGCGCGGCGTCGAGGTCACCGCCGCGGCGCTGCAGCGAGGCGAGCAGGCGGCGCACGGGCGGCGGCGCGTCGGCGCCGGCGGACGCGACGGCCGCGAGGCACGCGCGCGCGCGGGCGGGGTCGCCGTGGTCGAGGAGGAGGCGCGCGGTGTGGAGGTGGTCCTCGACGGGGGCGGCGGGCCGCGACGTGGGGTCGGCGACGAGGCGCGCGACGACGCCCGCGAGCGTCACGAGGCTCACGAGGTCGGTTTCGTTGTGGCGGAACGCGAGCGACAGCGCGGCCGCGCGGCCGTCGCGCAGCCACGCGAAGTACGCGGCGGGCACGAGCGCGCCGGGCAGGTCCTCGGTGCGCGCGACGCCGAGCACGCGCCGCTCGAGGCTCGACAACGCGTGCGAGTCGAGGCTCGCGGCCCACAGGCGCCGCGCGGGCGGGAGCAGGTCGAGGTGGTCGCGGTCGGCGAACGGGATGCGGTGGAGGCGGAACCGCGTCGCGAGCAGGGGCGCGTCGAACGTGCGGCCGTTGAACGTGACGAGCGGCGCGTCGCCGAGGTCCTCGGCGAGCGCGTCGAGGACCGCCGCCTCGTCGGGGAAGTCGGGGACGAAGTACTGCTTCAGCACCAGGTCGTCGCCCACGCGCCGCGCGGCGCCGACGAGGAACGCGAGCGTGCCCGTGCCGCCCGCCAGCCCCGTCGTCTCGACGTCGAGGAACACCGCCTCGTCCGGGTGGACCGCGACGCGCCCGCCGGGCCGCCGCTCGCGCTGCCGCAGCGGGATCGCGCGCTCGAACGCGGTCGCGAGCACCT
>JAEUHO010000545.1 GCA_016795345.1 Planctomycetia bacterium
TGGCCGCGCTCGACGGCGCGCTCCGCGTGACGCGGACCGTCGAGTCGCTGCACCCGCTCCGTGGGACGGCCCAGTGGCGTTCCCGCACGACCTCCTTCGGGAACGCGCGCGGGTTCATGACGCGCGACGACCGCAACCAGGGCGCGCCGTTCACCTCGTGGCTCTCGGAGACGGAGCGGGCGACGTTCGACGACGCGCGCCGGCTCGGCCGCAAGCGCGCGGCCGCCGACGCGGACCGCGGGTGGGGCTGGGTGCCCGTCGGCGACCTCTCGCTCGGCGGCGTGTTCCGGTCGCTCGCGCGGCACGGGAAGCCGCCGACGGTCGCGCGCGAGGGCGACGTCCTGACGCTCACCTTCGCGACCGACGCGGAGACGCCCCACCTCACGCGGTACGTGATCGACACGAAGCGGAAGGTGCTCGTCGAGCTCGCGGAGGGGACCGCCGACCGCGGCTTCTCGTCGCGCAGGTTCGCGGAGTTCGTCGAGGTCGCGGGGGCGTGGTGGGCGACCCGCGTCGAGCAGCTCGACGTCGAGGGGCAGCGCACGTCCCGCGAGACGCTCGTCGTCGACAGGCTGGACGCGGCCGCCTTCAAGGCGGCCGTCGACGCCGCCGTCGCGGCGACCGCCGACGGGGTCTTCCTCTCGACCGAAGAGCCGACGCCCGTCGCGGCCAAGCAGGCGGTGCGCGACGGCAAGGCGACGTTGGCCGACCGGCTGGTGATCGTGCTCGAGCACGGCGCGTTCGGCCGGTTCGACGACCTGTGGAAGGCGTGGGCCGACGTCGAACCGTTCGTGACGGGCAAGCCCGGCGCGGACTGGATGCGGCTCGCCCTCCTCGGTCGCAGCCGTCGGGGCGCCGAGCACCTGCCCGCCGTCGAGGCGATGGCGAAGGCCGTCGCCGCCGGCTCGGATCCGTCCGACGTCGCGCGCGCGCAGCTCGTCCAGGCGATGGCGGCGTCGCTCGGCGCCAACGCGCATCTCGGCGTGCTCCGCACCTTGCTCCCGGTCTTCCGGCGACCGGGGCCCGACGCCGACCTGCACGCGAAGGCCGCCGCGCGACTGCTCGCCGACGCCCTCGGGCAGGCGGGCGACGGCCTCGCCGAGCTCGCCGCGCGCAAGGCGCTGTACGACGCCGAGCCGGACGCGCTCGACGCGGTGCTCGGCTACGCCAACGCGCTGCGCCAGCGCGAGGACCTCCTCGGTGCCCTCGAGACCGTGACGGCGCGCCTCGCCGGCGGCGGGCCGTGGACGCGCGGCGAGGCCGACCAGCTCCGCGCGCACCGCGTGGGCTGGCTCCAGGAGCTGCGCGACCTGCCCGGGCTCGCGAGCACGGCCGAGGCGTGGGTGGCCGCCAACCCGCGCGCCGCCGTCGCCTACCAGATCCGGCTCACGACGCAGTACCTGATGGGGAAGGACGCCGACGCCGACCGCTTCGTCGCCGCCCAGCTCGCGGCGCCGTTCCCCGCGAAGCACGACGAGGCCGTCGACGCGGCCCGCGAGGCCGCGGTGTCGTTCGCGCTCGGCCAGGGATGGAACTTCTGGTCGCAGCACCTGCCGGCGGCCACGCCCGCGGCGCTGGCCGAGCTGGCGCTGCGGACGGCGCGGGCCGACGGCGTCGATCGTCGCTGGGCGCGGCAGCTTCTCCACGACTGGCGGTTCCGGCAGACCGAGGAGGCGCGCGGCGTGCTCGCGACGCTCCGCAAGGAGCTCACCGCGCCCGGCGCCGCGGCCTCGCTGCCCCGCGCCCGGCTCGCGGACTGGCTGCAGCTGACCGTCGGCGGCCTCGACGAAGCGGCGAAGGCCACGCTCGTGGAGGCCCTGAAGGCGCGGTGGCGCGCCGCGCAGGACGACGCCGAGCGCGACGCGATCGCGGGCCTCGTGATGACCCTGCTGCCGTCGGGCGGGCGCGCCGAGCCGCGGATCGCGTTCCTGCGGGAGCGGCTCGAGCGGGCCGACGCCGACCACAAGCGCGGCGCGGCGACCGAGCTCCTCGACGCGTTGACGTCGGCCCCCTGGGAGGCCGCGCGCGAGGACGAGGCGTTCACGCTCGCCGCGGCCCGGCTCGATCCGGCGCCGCAGGACGCCGCGGCGACGACGCAGCGCGCCTCCACGGCCGCCACGTCGGCCCGTTCGCTGGCCGCCTGGGTGCACGAGGGCCGGCGGCTCGCCGCGCTCGGCACGCCCGAGGCCCAGCGCGCGCGCACCCGCGCCGCCGCGCTCGAGGCCGGCAAGGCCGCGCTCGCGAAGGCGCGCGCCGAGACGGCCGCGCGGCTCGCGACCGCCGTCGCCGCGTCGCAGCCGCCGCTGCGCACCTGGTACGAGGTCGAACGGCTCGGTTACGCGGCCGAGACCCTCGCCGACCTCGCCCGCGTCGAGGGCGAGGCGCGCGAGGTGCTCGACGCCGTCCCCGCGGGCTCCGTCGAGCCCCTCGACGCCCACCTCGCCGACCGCGCCGCGGGCGTCCTCGCCTACGTGGCCACGCGGCGTACGGCCCCGGCCGGGCTCGCCGACCGCGTGCTGGCGCTCTTCCGGGCGCGCATCGCCGCGAACGACCGCCTCCTCGACGACCGGCGCGAGGTCTTCGCGCTCCTCGTCGCGCTCGACCGCGTGGACGAGCTCGAGGCGGCGCTCGAGGAGTGGATCCGCCCCGACGTGGTCAACGTGGACCTGCGCGTCGCGCTGGCGCGGGTCCTCGCCGAGAAGGGCGACCTGAAGGCCGCCGCCGCGACGATGGAGGCCGCGGCGACCGTCGGCGACCTCGACGCCTCGGCCTGGGACTCGCTCGCCGGCTGGTACCTCGTCCTGAAGGAGGACGCCCGGCGCGACGCCGCGCTCGAGCGTGTCCTCGCGGCCCAGCAGGCGTGGCAGCTCCAGCAGCGCCTGTGGCAGGAGTCGGCGCGCGTGACGCGCGGCGGCGACGGCGTGCCCGCCGAGCTCGACCCCGAGATGCTCCGCGTCCTGCGGTTCCTGCTCACCAAGGCCGAGGACCCGGGCAACTACGTCGGCAACGCGCTGCAGCTGTACCGGCCGACGAAGGACTTCCGCGTCCTCGAGGCGCTCGCCGACGGCGTCACGGGGCACGCGCCGGAGGCGGTCTACCGCTACCTCCAGCAGGTCGCCTCGGTCCTCGGCGACGTGCACGAGGAGGCGACCTGCGACGCGCTCGGCGAGCGCCTCGCCGCGGCCCTCGCGAAGGCGACCCGCGACGTGGACCGTCGCGCGCTGCGGCTCGTGCTGTCCGCCGTCCACGCCCGCGCGGCCGCCGTCCCGAAGGCGGACCCGGCGCAGGGACGCAAGGCCCTGGCCGCGCTGACCGCGGCGTCCGAGGGCGGCCTGGTCGCCGGCGAGCGCGTCCTGCTCGCCCGGTACCTCGGCACGTTGCAGCCCTCCGTCCCGGGCGTCGCCGAGGAGCGGATGCGGCAGCTCCTGGCGCTGCGCGCCGGGTCCGACGGCGACCGGACGGAGCGCCTCGCGCTCGACCGCGCGATCGCGGACGTCCTGTGGCGCGAGGGCCCGCGCGACGGCGCCATCGACCGGCTCTCGGCCGCGCTCGAGGCCGTCCGCGCCGAGGTCGGCGGCACGCTGCCGCCCGACGCGACCGACGACTACGAGACGCTCCTGTCGTGGTGGCAACACCTGGGGCGCTACCGGGTCGCCGAGACCCGCCTGCGCGACGACCTCGCGAAGGAGACGCGGTCGATGCGCCGCGACCGCCTGCGCCTGCGGCTCTTCCAGCTCTACGGCGCGGCGCTCGACCATCGCGCCACGGTCGCCATCGGCTCCGGCGCGGCGCTGTTCGGCGCCGCGGCGGCGGAGATGGAGGCGGCGCTGGTGGACGGCCCCGGCTACATGATCGAGCCGACCGTGCTGGCCCACGCCGCGTTGTTCGTCGCGGCCAGGAAGGGCGCGGCGGTCGCCGACCCCGGCTCCGCCTACCTCGCCTTCGCGCGGACGAAGCTCCCGCCGCTCCTCCTGCGGACCCCGCAGGAGTCCCTCGACGTGCTGCAGGTCGTCCTGTCCACGCTCGAGCAGGTCGCCGGCGCGCGCGCCGCGCTCGAGGTCGCCCTCGACGCGTACGACCGCGACCCGCCGTGGGCGCACCGCAACGGGCAGGGCGTGTGGGACCGGTTCTCCGGGAACCTCGCCGAGTGGCGGCGGGTCGGCAAGGACCTGCGCGACCTCGAGCGCCGGTTGCTCCCGATCGTCCTGAAGCACCTCGAGGAGGAGCTCTCGGCGGGCGGGCACCACGGCCACGCGTTCTGCAACGTGCAGAACACGACGTTCTGGGCCGCGCACCGCGGCGACTTCCTGGTCGTCGCGAAGAAGGTCGCGGAGGTGAACGCCGGCCGTCCGGCGGTCGCGCTCGGCGTCGCGCGGTACCTCCGCCACGGCCTGGACGACGTCGCCGAGGCGATCGCGACGCTCCAGATGGTGCTCGCGCAGGGCAACGACCCGGAGCCGGTGCGCCACCAGCTGGCGGTCTGGCTCCGCGACGCGAGTCGCTTCACCGACGCGTGGCCGCTCGCGGAGCGCCTCGTGGCGGAGCGGCCCACGCACCTCGAGTACCGTTTCCTGGCCGCCGACGTCCTCGCCGGCCTGCGGCGCGCCGCGGACGTCCGCGCGCTCCTCGAGGCCGGCGTCGCGCCGGCGAAGGCGGCGAAGGTCTGGCGCGCCGACGTCGCGGCCGCCTACGGGCAGAAGGCCCTCGCGGTCGGGCACCCCGACCTCGCGG
>JAEUHO010000555.1 GCA_016795345.1 Planctomycetia bacterium
CTCCCAACGCGTCTGCAGCGTCAGGTTGATCTTCATGAGGAACGAGCCGCCGCGGATCCAGAAGCCGCCGTCGTAGCCGGCCTGGCCCGCGCCGCCGACGAGCGAGGCGTCGGCCTTCGACGAAGCGAGATAGGCGTCGACCGCCGACTGGACCTCGCGAGACGCAGGCGCCGTGTCGGCGAACGCGGGCGTCGCCCACGCGCACGCCACGACGGTCGCTGCCGCCGTCAGGAAATGCCGCATGTCACTACCTCCTGTTGAAAACCGCCCGACGGCGGTCCTAGACCTACCCGCCGCCCTCCCGGCGCGGGTTACCACGTACTTGTAGTCGGCGCGCCAAGGGCCCGGCAAGAGACTACGCGGATACGATCAGCCGCACCGCCACCGGGGGGCGGGGGCCCGGAGGCGGGGGTCCTACCGGTCGCTCCAGGTCACCCGCCGGTCGTAGGTGAGGCGACGGTCCACGCGGGCGTCCAGGGACTCGAGCACGGCGGCGACATTCGGCACCGGGCGCCCCCGGTACAGTTCCTTGCCGCCGGACCGGACCACGACGTCCGCGGCGGGGTCGAACAGGCCCGGGTGCAGCCACAACGAGAGATCGCGGACATCCCCCCCGGTGAACGAGAGGTCGAACTCGTTTCCCTTGCGGACGGCGCGCACGACCCCCCGGTCCGCGGGCCGGTCGCAGTGCACCCAGTAGAAGTCGAGCACCGGCAGCCGACCGAGGCGTCGATCGAGGTCCGTCTCGGGCAGCGGATACGGCGCCTCCGCCTGTTCCCAGACCACCACCTCCGGTTCGGGCTCCCGGCGCTGTTTCCCCAGCCACTTCAGGCACGCGGTGGGCTCCCCGGGGGGGAACGTGTGCGGGAGGTCGGGATACATTGTAAATTGCAACTTCGCGTAGCCGGTCGGGTCCGCCTTCCGCAGCTCGAGCAGCCGGTCCCACGCGTAGAGATACGTGCCCGGCATGCAGTTCCGGTCCGCCAGCCCGATGAACCAGTACATCGCGAGGTTGCGGACGTTCGGCACGAACCCGTGCTGGAGCTCCTGCACCTCGGCCGCCGTCGCGACCTGGCTCTTCGGCGCGGCCATCAACACGCCCGCGCACGGCGCCGCGCCCGCGAGCAGGTCCGGCCGCCGCCCCGCGAGGAACCACGAGCCGGTCCCGCCCATGCTGAACCCGCACGCGTAGACGCGGTCCGGGTCGACGTCGTGGCGGACCTTCGCCAGCTCGAGCAGCGACAGCACGAACCGTTCGCCGTGCACGGTGTTCCACGTGTCGTGCACCAGCCGGATCCCCTGCGGGTACATGGCGAGGCAGTCCGGCATCGTCCACTTCCCGGCGGCCTCGCTCGCGCTCCCGGCGCCCTCGCCGCCGCCGTGCAGCCCGAGGACGAGGCCTTTCCCGCCGCCGCTCCCCTTCTGGATCCACGTCGCCGGGCCGTAGGGGGTCGGGATCGCCGTCGCGTCCTTGCCGGCGCCGCGTCCCGGAGGGCCGGGCGGGTTCGCCTTCAGCGCCTTCCAGAAGACGTCGCGCACCGCGGGCAGCGCGCCCTCCTTCAGCGTCAGCTTCGAGGCCCGCGCCACGAGGTCGGCGCGCACCGCCGGGTCCCAGGTCTCGAACTTCGTCTTGGGCCGCGCCTTCGCGAAGTCGGCCGCCAGGGTCTCGAGGGCCTTGCGGTCCGCGGGGACCGCGAGGTCGATCGGGTCCGCCGCGGCCGTCCGCGGCGCGGCGAGCGTCGCGGCGAGCGCGAGCAGGAGGTGCGCGGCGGGGCGAGGGGGGCGGACGCGCATGGGGGAGGTCCGGGGCCGGTCGGGGGGTGGGGGACGCGAGGCCCGGTGGCTCGCGCTCGCGCGCCGGTCGGCCTGCGGGACCGAGCGCGGCGCAGCGGGCCTCGCGTCACCCGCCTTCGGGCTCGGGCCAGTGGAGGTCGTCCTGGCCGACGAGGGGGAAGCCGTTCCCGAGCAGCACGCGGCCGGCCATCTCGAGGTCGTCGGCCTGCAGCGCGAGGATCGGGTGCCCCTCGGCCTGCAGGATGAGGCCGTAGACGTACCAGAGGTTCACCTCGGCCCCGAGCAGCACCGAGAGCACGCGCTGCATCCCGAACCGCGGGCCCGGCGGCAGCATCACGCCGAGGATCTCGGTGATGCACGCGCCGTAGCCGGCGCCGGTGAGGATGTCGACGGCGCCGTCCGGGCGGTCCACGACGAGGCGCACGACGGCGTGGTCCGCGGACTCGAGCACCGAGATGCCGCCGATGCGCACGTCCTGGTCCGTCAGGAGCTGCATCGCGCGGCGCAGCGACCCGAGGCGGTTCGTGAGGAAGAAGGCGACCTGGCGCAGGCGCGGCTCGCTGCGGTCGCGGGCGGTCTCGGCGGCGGGCATCCCCCCATGCTACGGCGCGGGGGCGCGCGACGGGAGGGGCTGCGTTCAGCGATCGAGGTCGGCGTGGCTCGGGGCCTCGCCCGGCACCAGCCACCCGTCGCGCAGCGCCTGCGCGCGGGCGACCACCTCGTCGAGCGAGGTCGGCCGGCCGAAGTGGTACCCCTGACCCCAGTCGCACCCGAGGCTCCGGAGGGCCGCGACCTGGACGGCCGTCTCGACGCCCTCGGCGATCGTGCGCAGGCCGAGCGCCGCGCCGAGCGCGACGATCGACTGGGCGAGCATGGCGCCGTTGTCGCCCTCGCCGAGCCGCTCGACGAACTCCCGCGGGATCTTGAGCACGTCGAGCGGGAACCGGTGGAGCGACGACAACGACGAGTAGCCCGTGCCGAAGTCGTCGATGCCGATCTTGACGCCGAGGGCCCGCAGGCCGTCGAGGCTCGCGCGGACGGACTCCGCGCGCTGCACGAACACGCTCTCGGTCAGCTCGACGCAGAGCAGGCGGGGGTCGTAGCCCGTCTCGACGAGGATCTCGCGCAGCGCCCCGGCGAAGCCCTCGTCCTGCAGCTGCCGCGGCGACACGTTGACCGCGAGGATCGGGGGCCGGCCGCGGGGCCACGACGCGAGCGCGCGGCTCGCCTCGTGGATCGCGCGGCGCATCACCGCGAGCCCCAGCGGGACGATGAGGCCGGTGCTCTCGGCCAGCGGGATGAAGCGCGCCGGCGGCACGGGCTCGCGCCCCCGCGGCGCCCAGCGCGCGAGGGCCTCGACGCCGACCACCGCGCCCGTCGAGAGGCGGTGGACCGGCTGGTACTCGAGGTAGACGTCGTCGTGCTCGATGGCGTTGCGCAGCAGGTTGTGCAGCTCGAGGTTCTCGCGGGCGGCCGCGTGCATCGACGGCTCGTACACCTCGTAGACGCCGCGGGCGCGCCCCTTCGCGACGTACATCGCGGTGTCGGCGTTGCGGAGCAGCGTCTCGCCGGTGTCGCCGACGACGGCCACGGAGAGGCCCACGCTCGCGGTCACGAACACCTCGTGACCCTCCACCTCGAACGGCTCGCGGAACGCCGCGGTCAGGCGCTCGCCGATCCACGTCGCGCCGCCGGCGTCGCCGAGGTCCTCGGTGAGGACCGCGAACTCGTCGCCGCCGAGCCGCGCCGCGGTGTCGGACTCGCGGATCTGCCGCCGGATGCGCTGCGCGACCTGCACGAGGAGGTCGTCGCCCGCGCCGTGCCCGAGGCCGTCGTTGACGGTCTTGAAGTCGTCGAGGTCGAGGACGCAGACCGCCACGGACGTGCCGGTGCGCGCGCAGCGCGCGAGCGCGTGCTGCACGCGGTCGGCGAGCAGCACGCGGTTGGCGAGGCCCGTGAGCGGGTCGTGGAAGGCCTGGTGCGTGAGCTGGTCCTCGAGCGCCGCGCGCTCGGTGACGTCGCGCACGTTCGCGACGAGGCCGTGGACGGGCGGCTCGTCGAGCAGGTTCGTGAGCGTCACCTCGAAGCGCGCCGCGCGGCCGTCGGCGCCCGTCGCGACGCCCTCCCCGCGCTGGGGCTCGCGCGGCCGGCCGACGGAGCGCTCGAGGAGGTCGCGGATCCACGCCGCGCCCGGGGCGCCGATCGCCTCGGCGAACGGGCGGTCGAACAGCGGCGTGCGGCCGTCCTGGGTCTGGGCGGTGCTCGTCCAGCGGACGTGGCCCGCGGCGTCGAGCACCCAGACCGCGTCCGCCGCGTGGCGGACGAGGGCCGACAGGCGGGCCTCGCCGAGCAGGCGGGCCCGCTCCTTGAGGAGCCGCGCGTTCTGCCGCAGCGTGAGCACCTGGCGCACCGCGATGGTCGCCGCGATCACCGTCACGCCGACCGCGAGGTCCGTCGGCGCGCCCGGGTGCCCGAGGGCGCACTCGAGGATCAGGACCGCGCACACGAACGCGGCCGCCGCGAACGGGAGCGGGTGGAGCGGCACGGCCTCGCCGTCGTCCTCGCGGGGCTCGCGCGCCGCGACGCCCGCGCGGCGCTGCGCGTCCATCGCCACGGCGAGCGCCGCGTAGCCGACGGCCCAGCAGGTGTCGGTCAGGCCGCCGGTGGCGTAGTCGCCGCGCGCCTCGAGGACCGACCAGACCGCGTTGCCGAGGAACTGGACGAAGATGCCGGCGCGCAGGGCGCGGAGCGCGGCGGGGTGGATGCCCGCGGGGCGGCGGATGACGATCGACGAGAGCCCGATGAACGTGGTCAGGTCGCCGATCGGGTAGGCGAGCGGCAGCAACGTCCCGTCGGTCGAGAGGTGCCCGGGCGACCACAGGTAGTGCGACACGATCACGACGGCGCTCGTCCCCGTCGTCACGAGGTCGAGCAGCAGGCGATGGCGCTCCGCGCGGTGCTTGAACGGCTCGCCGAAGCTCCACAGGCCGCCGAGGATCAGCGGGTAGTAGAGGAGGTACGGGACGTGCACCCAGACCGAGGTCGCCGGGTCGGTCCCGAGGCCGTCCTCGAGCACGCTCCACGCCGCGTCGCCGAGGGCCTCGCACGCGAACGCCGCCGCCAGGAGCCCCCAGGCGCGCCGCGCCCGGTCGCCGGCGGGGAACCGGCGGGCCACCATCGCGCCGAGCACGGCCACGAGGATGGGCAGCGGCAGGACCGCCACGTTGGTGATCGCCCGCGCGGCCGCGTCGCCGACCGGCATCCGCCGGGCGACCTCGTACGCGACGGCGTAGAGGATCGCCGCGAGCCCCCAAGCGGACGCGCCCCGCACCGCCGGGGCGGACGGGGGCACGAGCGGTCGGCTCGGGTCCGCGATGGGGTGCGAGGAATACGGCATGGGCGTCCGCCGCCGCGGACGCCGCTCCCCTTCCGGCGGTCGATGGACCGTCGGCACAGAGCGCCCCCCGGGCCGACCCCTATCGACCGACGAACGAGGGAACTTGACCGGGGGAGACGGGGCCATCGGGCCCCACGGCGGACCGGGCCTCGCGGTCCCCCGGACCTTCCGGTCCCGGGGCCTTCCGGTCCCCCGGGCCTCGCGGTCCCGGAACGGTCGGGGGTCGCTTTCCCGGACCCTCCGGGGGGGGCGAGCGCTACTTCGGGTCCACCGCGTTCGCCACCGTCACCGGGGGCCAGGAGGGGAACCTCGCCTGGTTCTCCTTCCACCACGACGCGACCTCGGCCGGGCTGTCGAGGTCGGCCTTCGCGAGGTGGGCGATCGTCTTCACGAGGCGCATCTCGACGAACGTGCGCTCGATCGTGAGGTCGAGCACCTTCACGTCCTGGACGACGCCCTCCTGCACGGTCCCGATGACCGGGTCCGCGATGAACGACGTCTGCGCGACCTCGACGTCGAAGTCCTGCACGTAGGCCTGCTGCGTCAGCTGCGAGAAGTTGGCGCCCGGCGACGCGCCGTGGCTCACCACGCGGGTCACGAGCCACACGACGGCGTGCGGGTCGCCGAGTTGCCCCAGCGCGGCCGCGGCGTTGGCGACGATGGACGGGTGCTCGCTCCACAGCGCCTTCACGAGCGGGAACGCGACGTCGGGCCGGCCGAACGACGCGAGCGACGCGACGGCGGCGTGCCGCACGTCGTCGTTGCGGTCGCGGGCGGCGACCGACCACAGCGGTCGCAGCGCGCTCTCGTCGCCGAGGCGGCCGAGCTCGCCCGCGGCCCAGGCGCGCACCTTGGGCTCGGGATGCACGAGGAGGCCCGTGGCGGCGTGCAGGCGTTCGCCGACGGGCGCGGCCGTCACCTGCTGCGCGGCGGCCGCCGCGAACCCGCCGTCGGCGGTGGCGGCGGTGCGCATGGCCGCGACGAGGTCGGTGGCGCGCACCTCGATCTGGCGGCGCTTCCCGCGCGCGATGCGGTCCACCTCGGCGGGCAGGCGCCACGCGCCCTCGTACAAGACGAGGCCGCGCGCGCGGCGCGCCTCGGCGACGGTGAGCCAGCGGTCGCCCACCTTCTCGTACCCCAGCGCGCGTCGGGCGGCCGGGTGGTCGGGTTCGACCGCGAGGATCGAGGCGTACGCGTGGGCG
>JAEUHO010000008.1 GCA_016795345.1 Planctomycetia bacterium
CCGACGACGAGCAGGCCGCCCTCGACGCGTTCACCGCGGCGGCCAAGCGGCTCGCGCCGCCGTCCCCGCGCTGATCGCGCGGCCCCGCTGTCACGGCGGGGGGGGGCCGTCGGACGGACCTCCCCGCGCCGTCGCGGGCCCGTGCGCCCGCGGGGCGAACGACTCGAGCGACCCGAGCGACGCGAGCGACTCGAGCGACTCGAGCGACTCAAACGGGCGACGGACCGCGAGGCCCGCGCGCCGCCGCGGTCGGGATGCCGCGGTCGGGACGCCGCGGTCGGGGCGCCGCGGTCGGGACGCCGCGGCCGCAACCGCGCCGCCGGTCCCCCGCGGACCGGCCGGCGGTCACGGCCGGGGGCGGCCTCGGCGGGGGGGCGGCACCGAGGCGACGGCGTCCCGCGGCGCTCGCCGCGGGATGCTCGGGCCCGAAATGCAGGCGTCCCGCGGCATTCGCCGCGGGACGCCAGGAGCAGGGATCGCGCCGGACCCCGAGGGTCCGGGGGCCAGGATCAGCGGCCGCGGTTGTCCGCCGCGGGCTCGTCGCTGCCGCCCGTGATCGAGCCGTACGGGATGCCGCCCTTCGTCGAGCGCTTCAGGAAGAGGAGCGCGAACGAGGTGTCGAGGATCTCCTGGGGCTTGTGCGTCGTGCCGCTGTCCCAGAAGCCCTTCTCCTTGTTCTGGCGACCCACGAGCTGCGACGCCATGTCCATGTACCACTGCTTGTTGCCGAGGCGCTGGTTGCCGATCAGGTCGAACGCGCGCTCGCAGCAGTAGAGGTAGTAGACGCCGTAGTACTTCGAGCGGGGGTTCTCCCAGGGCGACCAGTTCGCGTCGAGCCACGCGCAGCCGTCGTAGATCGACTGCTGGATGGCCTTCTGGTCGCGGGCCTTGTAGGCCTCGTCGTCGCGCTTCATCAGGATGTAGCGCGACATCACGATGGAGCCGATGCCGCAGGCCGTCATGCCGCCCGAGGCCTTGCCCTCGCGGGGCTCGAGGCTGTCGCTCTTGATGTAGGCGAAGCCGCGGGCCTTGTCCTTCTCGCCCTTCCCGCCGGCCGGCGGGCCGTACCGGCCCTTGTCGGCGTCGGAGAGCTTGGACGGGTCCACGCCCTTGGGCGGGCGGTCGTACACCGCGCGCGGCCACTCGGGACCGTCGTCCTCCTGCTGGGCCATCGCGAAGGTGATGATGTCGTTCCACACCTTGCTCTCGGTCTTGATGCCGCAGCGCTCCGCCGCGAGCAGCGCGAGGGCCGCCAGCTGCGTGCTGGAGAGGTCCTGCTCGCCGCCCGGCGCCGGGTTCGTGTTCGGCGTCTGGTATCGCCAGCCGAGGTTGCCCTTGCCGGACTTGCGGCGCTTGTCGAGCAGGGTGGAGTGCAGCTTCTGCGCCCACTCGCGCCAGTCGCCGCCCGGGAACTTCACCTTGTCGCCCTGCGACTCGCTGGCCTTGACCTTCTTGAACGGGTCGGCCACGGCGGTCACCGCGAGCAGCATCATCGCGCACTCGTACGAGCCGCCCGGGATCTTCTGCTTGCTGCGGAGGTAGGCGAACCCCTTCTTGATGACCGGGTCGTCCACCGGCTCCTTGCACTTCAGCAGCGTGTAGAGCACCAGCGCGGTCGCGCCGGCGGGGTGCTTGTATTCCGCGCCCTTCAGCTCACCGCCGCCGTACGCGCGGTTGCCCTCGATCAGGCCCCACGACCCGTCGGGCAGCTGGTGGCTCTTGAGGTACTGGACGCCCTTGCGGATCGCCTGCTCGATCTGGGCGTTGAGGCCCGTCGGCAGGTCGTCCTCCTCGTCGTCCCCGGCGCCGGCCGGCGCGTCGCCCATCGCGGGCTCGCCGGCGGGCGGCGACGCGGGACGCGGGTCCTCGGCAGACGCGCTGCGAGGCCCCCCGGAGAGCACGAGCCCGAGGGCGAGCAGCCCGAGGGCGGAACACAGCCAAGCGTAGGTGGGGCGAGATCGGTTCATACCCAGTATTCTATCGAAGGGGGGCGAACGTTGCACGGCTCCCGGCCGCCCCGGGGTCGGGCCCGCGCGGCCGCCTCGGCCGGCCCGCGCGGGTCGGTACGAGGAGGACCACCGGCGACGCCCCGGACCCTCGCCCCGAGCCGCCCTGTCCAGCCGCCGCGGGGTCGGCGCGATCGCCCTCCCCGCCGCGCCCGCCCGCCGGTACGCTCTCCCGCGCCCGGCTCGGAGCGTCCCCCCGATCCCCGGCCCCCCCGACCTGCGGTCCCGAGCCATGCCCCCGCCGCGCCACGCCGGTTTCGTCGAGTTGCTCGGGCTCGAGGAGTCGGCCGGCCCCCCGGGGACCTACGTCTGCGCCCTGACGGTGGACGCCCGCCACCAGAACATCCAGGGGGTCATCCACGGGAGCGTGCTGATGGCGCTCCTCGACACGGCCATGGGCCACGCCCTCTCGGCCGGCCTCCGGCCCGACGAGTTCTGCTCGACGACCCAGTGGTCGGTGCAGTTCCTCAAGGCCAGCCGCCCGGGTGACCGGTTGATCGCCACCGGCCGCGTGGTCCAGAAGGGGAACCGGATCGCGTTCCTCGAGGGCGTCTGCCGCAACGCCGCCGGCGACGAGGTCGCCCGCGCCCATGGCACCTGGTACGTCGGCCGCCTCGACGCGGCCCGCGCGCCGGGGGCCGCGGGCGCCCCGCCGACCGCGGGCACGCCGCCGGCCGGCCCCCGAGGGGGCGGGCCGACCGCGTCCTGACGCGAGGCCCGGTCGGGGGCCGGCGGGCCTCGCGTCCCGAACCCCCCGATCCCGAACGTGCCGTCCCGACGCCGACGCGGCGTCCTACTTGGGGTCCTCCCCGGGCCGTCCGGCGGGCCCGTCGCCCGGCGGCGTGTCGTCGGCCGCGATCTTCACGACGCGCTCCTTGAGCTTGTCCTTCACGGCGAGGCGCAGCTCGCCGCCGGCCTCGACGGCGCCGCGGAACGCGGCCGCGTCGGCCACGGGCGCGTCGTTGACGCGCAGGACGAGGTCGAACGGGCGCAGGCCCGCGACCGCGGCGCGCCCGCCCCGCTCGATCTTCGAGACGATCACGCCCGGCAGCGCCGCGTCGAGCTGGTAGTGCCGGCGGACCTCGTAGGTGAGGTCGCGGACCGTGACGCCGAGCGGCTCGGACTTCCACAGCGGCGCGGCGTCGAAGTGCGCCGGGCCCTCCGTGACGGTCAGCTCGACCTGCTTCACGACGCCGTCCACGGCGTACTCGAGGCGGAACGGCTTGCCGGTGCCGAGCTTCGTCAGCGCGCGGTTGAGCCCGTTGTCGGCCGACGGCCACGGCGTGAAGCCGGGCATCATCCCCTCGAACCGGTCCAGGTCGTCGCCCATGCTCTCGAAGAAGTCGCGGAACGAGGAGCGGCCCTCGTCGCCGCCGCCGATCGCGATGGGGGCCGGGCGGTCCGGCGTGTGGATCCGCAGCAGCACGTCGCCGGGCCGCAGCCCGGCCCGTTCCGCCGGCGAGCCCGCGTAGACGTACGACACGAGCACGCCGGACGCGCCGTCGCGCGTGACGGCGCTGACGCCGTTGACGCGCGCGAGGTCGCGGTCGAGGCCCTGCGTCTCGACGCCGAGCCACGCGAGGCGGTCCTCGCGCTCGGCCGCCACCGGCACGTTGGCCGCGTCGGCGTGGGCCGCCGGGTCGGCGAGGAGCGGCGCGAGGTACTCGGGCGAGAGGAGGACGTAGCCGGCGTTGCGGCGCCACCGGTTGCGGTCGGCGCTCGTGCGCCGCTGCACCGGGAACGCGACCAGCGCGCCCTGCCGGTCGAACACGAACTCGGTGGCGCCCGTCTCCCAGAGGTTCGGGATCCACTGCCGGCGCCAGCTCCGCCGGAACGCCGACAGCCGCGCGCTGCTCACGTGGAGGCGGCGGCGCTCGCCCTGCAGCTCGAGCTGCGCGTCGAACAGCAGGTGGTGCTGCCGGGCGCGGATCGGCGACGTCGCGAGGACGAGCGGCGACGGCAGGTCGGAGGCCACCTCGACGAGGAAGGCGCCGAGGTGCTTGAACGAGCAGACGAACGTGGCGGCGACCGGGTCGCCCGCCGCGGGGTGGACGTCGACGCCCTCGATGCGCGCCGTGGCGGCCGCGTCGAGCGACGCGAGCACGACGACGCGTCGCGGCGCCACGACGAGGCCCACGACGTTGCGCTCGGTGTCGTTGCCCTCCTCGTCGTCGTCGGAGCGGAAGCGGAAGCCGCCCCCGCCCTCGCTCTTGGGGCTGCGCAGCCGCACGTGGACGCGCAGGAGGCCCGTCTCGGCCCGGCGGGTCGTCGCCTCGATCGCGGCGGCGTGTTCGGCGGCGGGGACGAGCGCCCACCCGAGGGGCGAGCCCTTCCAGCCCGTCCCGTCCGCCGCGACGGTCTCCGCGAGCGTGACCCCGACGGGCGCGCCCGTCTTGTCCACGACGATGGCGGGGCGCCACGAGCCCGCGAGCTCGCGCCCGTCCTCGTCGATCGTGAGCCGGTCGAGCACCGAGCCCACGACGGTGGTCCAGACGTCGTCGTCCTGGCCGTGGTAGATCCCGCGGTAGGGGGGCGGGCGCGAGGCGTCGAACGCCGGCGGCGTCACGCCCTCGAGGGGGCGCTCGAGCGCGAGCACGAGGCCCTCGCCCTCCGCGACCCACGCGAACGGCGTGGCGGCGACGCGCTGCGCGCCGTGCACGACGGTCATCGACGCCACGAACCGCGGGTGCAGCTCGGGGTCGAACACGAGGACGCGGTCGGCGGCGAGGACGATCCCCGCGAGCTCGATGGGGCGCTCCTCCTCGATCCACGTGCCGAAGTCGCCGCGGCCCGCGAGGGTGCGCGGCGGCTCGCCCTCGTCGTAGCGGAGCACCAATTCGACGTGGACGAACGCCGACGCGAACGACCGCGCGAGCGCGGCGTCGGCCGCCAGCGACGGCTTCGCGTCGTCGGCGCGGGCGGGCGCCGCGAGGGGCAGGGCGAGGAGCGCGGCCGCGAGCGCGGCGGCGCGGACGGGGCGGCGGGGTCCGGTGCGGGGCATGGGCGCTCCTACTCGCGCTCGTAGTCGCGGTTGATGTCGAGGACGACCTGCCGGAGGAGGCCGTTGCGCAGGATGGTCAGCACGATGCGCGGCTCCTTCGCGAGCCGCTCGAGCGACGCCGCGTGCGCGGCCTTCGCCTCCTCGAGCGTCGTGACCTCGGTCTTGCCGACCTTCAGGAGGATGTCGCCCCGGCGGATGCCCGCGCTCGACGCGTTGCCCGGGCTCTTCACCCCGAACACGAACACGCCCACCTTGCGGTGGAAGTAGAGCTGGGGGTGCTCGAACTGGTTGATCGTCTTGAACGAGAGGTCCCAGCGCGCGCAGGCCAGTTCCTCGCCCTCGACGGCGCCCTTCTCGCGCGGCACGAGCGTCACGTCGAGCGCCTGTTCGCCGCGGCGCACCTTCAGGGCCGCCGGCTTGTCGAGCGCGAGCGTGCCGAGCGTCCGCTCGACGGCCGGGAGGTCCTCGATCGTCAGCGCGGTCAGCGGCCGCCCGTCGACCGACAGGAGCCGGTCCTGGGGCTCGAGGCCGGCCTTGCGCGCCGGGCTGTCCGGGTCGGTGCCGGCCACGACGACGCCCTCGGTGCCGTCGAAGTACGTGTTGCGCTCGAAGTCGCGCAGGGGCAGCAGCCGCAGCCCGGTCCACGTCCAGCGCACCTTCCCGTGCGCCCGCACCTGGTCGACGATCATCCGCACCGTCGTCGCCGGGATCGCGAAGCCGAGGTCGCCGCCGCCCGACGTGCCGCGCGCGTTGATCCCGACGATCTCGCCCTTCGTGTTCACGAGGGGCCCGCCCGAGTTGCCCGGGCTGATGGACGCGTCGGTCTGGATCCACAGGCTGTACTCGCTCGTGCCCGGCAGGTACCGCCGCGTGCACGCGACGATGCCGATGGACACCGAGCGGCTCATGCCCCACGGCGCGCCCATGGCCATCACGAAGTCGCCCTCGACGAGCGCCTCCGAGTCGCCGAGCGACGCGAACGGGAACGGCGGCGCGCCCGCGGGCGCCTCGAGCCGCCCGAGCGCGAGGTCGGTGTCCTTGTCGGTGCCGAGGATCTTCGCGCGGTACGCGCGCCCGTCGGCCAGGAGGCACCGCACCTCGCGCGCGTCGTCCACCACGTGCCAGTTCGTGAGGAACTGGCCGTCCGCGGTGATGAGCACGCCGCTGCCCGAGACCTCGGCGCCCTCCTTCTTCCCCTCCTCGGCGCTCTCCGTGATGCACTTCACGAAGACCGTCGCCGGGAACACGCGGTCCTTCGCCTCGCGCACGATGCGGCGGAAGTCGGCCGCCGTCGTGCCCTCGGTGCCCGGCGCGAGGGGCGCCGCGCCCGCCTCGCCGTCGGCCCGCGCCTTCGCGGGCGACAGCGCCACGAGCGCGAGCCCCGCCGCGGCGAGCGCCGCGCCCGCCCGTCGCCGCCATCGCGCCGTCGCGGTGCCGCCGCGCGGGTCCGCGGGCGCCCCGGCGCGGGCCGTGCCGTCGTTCGTCGTCATCACACCCTCCCTCCGACGCGCGGCCTCGGGCGGGCCCGTCGCCGTCGGACGCGGAGTGTACGGGAACCGGGACGCCGCCGTCGGCGGTTCCTCCGCGCGGCCCGCCGGCGGGGGGACGCAAGGCCCGGCGGCCACCGGGCCTCGCGTACCCTGGGGGCGTGACCGCGTCCCCGTCCTCCGTGCCTCCGTCCTCCGCGCCCCCGTCCTCCGTGCCCCCGAGCACCACGTCCCCGAGCGCCGCGCCCCCGAGGACCACGCTCGACGCCCGTCGCCGCCGCGTGGCGGGCGTCGTCGCGGGGCTCGCGGGGGCGGGCGCCGTCGTGTTGGTCCTCCACGGGCCGATCCCGCAGGACCTCGCGTACCACGGCTTCGCGGACCACCGCACCATCGCGGGCGTCGCGAACCTCCTCGACGTCGTCTCGAACCTCCCGTTCCTCCTGGTGGCGCTCCTCGCCGCGCCCGCGGTCGCGCGGTGGGCACGCGAGGCCCGGCCGCCGGCGTGGGCGCGCGCGGCGGCGTGGGCCCTCGTCGCGGGGGTCGGCCTGACGGCGGTGGGGTCGGCGCTCTACCACCTCGACCCGCGCAACCCGACGCTCGTCCTCGACCGGCTGCCCATGGCGCTGACGTTCGGCGCGTTCTTCGCGCTCCTCCTCGGCGACCGGTTGGGCGACGGCGTGGGGCGGCGCGCGTTCGTCCCGTCGGTCGCGTTGGCGGTCGGCAGCGTGGTCGCGTGGGCGGCGACGCTCGGCGCGCCCGGGGCCGACGACCTGCGGCTGTACGCCGTGGCGCAGTTCCTGCCGCTGCTCGCGGGGATCGTGTTCCTCGTGGGCCTGCCGCCGCCGCCGCCGGAGCGGCGGTGGCTCGTGACGGCGCTCGCGGCCTACGTCGCGGCGAAGGCGCTCGAGACGTTCGACGCGCCGGTGTTCGGGGCCACGGGCGGCGTCGTCAGCGGCCACACGCTCAAGCACCTCGCGGCGGCCGTCGCGGCGTGGGCGCTGCTGCGGTGGGTCGTCGCGACGCGGCGCTCCGCGGCCGCGTGAGCGTGGCGGGTCAGCGTTCGAGGACGACGTCGTCGTCGGTGTCGAACGCGCGGTCGCGCCCGGCCGATCGCACCTCGAAGCGGCCCCGTCGCGCGTCGTGGACGACGTAGCGGTACGGCGTGCCCCAGGGGTCGTCGGGGACGTGGTCGAGGTACGGCTCCTTCGTGATCGGGTCCTCGGCGACGAGTTCGTCGAGTCGCGCGGGCAGGGCGCCGGTGCGCTGCCGGAACGGATCGAGCGCGTGCGCGAAGATGCGCTCCCACATCGCGGCGGTGTCCGTGCTGGGCAGGAAGTGCGCGTCCGGTCGATCACTTCCGACGAGGCCGATCAGCAGCATCCCGATGACGGCGAAGGCGAGCCCTCGGAACATGACGTCGATCGACCAGGGGAAGCGGCGGTCGCTCCACGAGCGGGGCCCGCGCCCCGCGTGCGGCGGTGGCCCGGGCGTCTCGGGCCCGTCGCCGTCGGCGGGGCTCGACGGCGGCGCGACGACTCGATCGTCCGGGGACGTCGTCACGGGAGCCACCGACACAGCAGCGTGAACAGGACGTAGAGCCCCGCCCCGTAGGCGAGGCCGCGGGCGAGCTGGGCGGCGACGGTGGGGCGGTCGAGGGTGTCCATGGGGACGCGGGCGCGGCGGGCCGGGCCTCGCGTCCCCTTGGACGGGGCCGCGTCCCGGGATCGTCCCGCCGGCCGGCGCCGGCGCAGGTGGGGCCGCCGCGTGACCGGGCGGCGGGCGCCCGTAGGATGGCCGCGGGCTTCACGGAGGGAGGATCGCGATGGGTCGTCCGACGGTGCGCGGCGCGTTCGGGGTCTTCGTCCTGCTCGGCCTCGCGGCGTGCGGCGGCGGCGGGGGCGGCGGTGGGGGCGGTGGCGGGGGCGGCGGCGGTGGCACGCTCGCGGGCAGCGTCGCCGGGCGCGTCGCGTTCCACGGCGGGCAGGTGTCGGGGCTCGAGAGCGAGCCGAACGACCTCCTCTCGCAGACGCGGGCGCTCGGCGCCCTGCTGCCCGGGCGGACGATGACCGTCGTGGGCCGGGGGGACGCCGGCGCGGGGGACGCGCTCGACGCGTTCCGGTTCCGCGCGGTGGTGCGCGGGCGCGTGACCGCGCGGCTGACGTACGCGACGGGCGGGGCGCCGGACCTCGACCTCGCGGTGTACGCGCCGTCCACGCTGCAGGCCGTGGAGGCGTTCGACGCGCCCGCGTCGCCGACGGTGGTCACGTTCCTCGCGAAGGGGCTGTGCGACGTGGTGGTCCATGCGGCGAGCGGGGCGTCGAGCTACGAGCTGCGGTTGTCGGTGGAGGCGGCGTCGGGCACGACGGAGCGCGAGCCGGACGCGACGCCGGGCGACGAGCCGTACCTCGGCGAGCTGCTCGTCGGCGAGACGGTGACGGCGACGGGCGCGGTGGACGGGACGGACGCGGTGGACGCGTACCTCGTGGCGTGCCCGGCGGCCATGGGCCTGCGCGTGCGCTGCACGATGCCGGCGTTCAGCGACTTCGACGTCGCGCTGCTCGACGCGACGACCGACGTGGCCGCGCCGACGGCGTGGACGACGTTCGCGACGCGCGGGACCGCGGAGGAGGTCGGGACGGTCGCGGTGCCCGCCGGGCGGCTCGTGCGCGTCGAGGTGCGGCGGTTCTCGGGCTCGGGCGGGTACCAGCTGACGCTCACGGGCCAGGTGGGCACGACGTCGCTCGCGGGGCCCGCCGACGTCCGCGTGGCGGGCGTGGGCGCCGAGCGGCGGCGGCTCCACCGCGCGTCGGACGCGGCGTGTTACGGCCGCGCGGCCGGCCGGGTCGCCCGCGGGCAGGTGCTCGTGCGCGTGGAGGCCGGGGCCGACGCGGCGGCGACGCGCGAGGCCGTGACCGCGCGCGCGGGGCGGATCGTCGGCGCGAGCCCGGCGGGGCTCCATCGCGTGGACTTCGCGTGCCCCGAGGGACTGTCGGACGAGGACGCCGCCCGGTGGACGCTCGCGCGCGCGGCCGCGCTCGCGGGCGCCGACGGCGTCGTCGCGGCGGCCCCGAACTGGCGGCGCGCGCCGAGCCTGGCGCCGGACGATCCCTACTTCGACCTCCAGTGGGGGCTCGCGCAGGTCCACGCGGAGCAGGCGTGGGAGGTGACGACGGGCTCGGCGTCCACGATCGTCGCGGTGATCGACACCGGCAAGACGAACCACCCGCAGCTCGCGGGCCGGTGGACCGGCGGCTACGACTTCGTCTCCGACCCGGCGTACAGCGACGACGGCAACGGCCGCGACGCCGACCCGACCGACGCGTACGACCCGTCGGGCGGGTACCTGCCGTTCTTCCACGGCACGTTCTGCGCCGGGATCATCGCCGCCGCGACGGACGACGGCGTGGGGGTCGCGGGGCTGACGTGGGCGACGCAGGTCCTCCCGCTCCGCGCGCTGTCGTCCGCGGTCGGCGGCACCGACGAGGACATCATCGAGGCGATCTACTACGCCGCGCGGCTGCCGAACGCGTCCGGCACGCTCCCCGCGCAGCGCGCGCACGTGATCAACATGAGCCTCGGCGGCCCCGGGTACAGCCAGGTGTTCCAGGACGCGATCACGGACGCGCGGAACGCGGGCTGCGTGATCGTCGCGGCCTCGGGCAACGAGGGCACGTTCACGCCGTCGTACCCCGCGGGGTTCGCGGGGGTGCTCTCGGTCGGCTCCGTGGGCTACTTCAAGCAGCGCACCTCCTACTCGAACTACGGCAGCACGCTCGACCTCGTCGCGCCCGGCGGCGACATGTCGGCCGACCGCAACGGCGACGGGTACCCCGACGGCATCCTCGGCTGCAACTTCGCCGCGGGCAGCGGCGGGCCCGACGCGATCTACGAGTTCGCGGAGGGCACGTCGTTCGCGGCGCCGCTGGTGGCCGGCGCGGCGGCGCTGCTGCTGGCGGTCGACGCGACCCTGACGCCCGCGCAGGTCGAGACCGCGATCCTCTCGACCACCGAGGACCTCGGGACGCCCGGGCGCGACGACGCGACGGGCTGGGGGCTCCTCGACCTCCACGCGCTGTTCTCCTCGTCCGACGTCGTGCCGCCGCCGTCCGGCCCGCCCGTGCTGGTCGTGACGCCGACCGACGTCTTGTTCGACCCCGCGACGTCGAGCCTCGAGCTCACGGTGCTCAACGGCGGCGGCGGGACGGTCACCGTGGGCACGCTCGCGGTGGCGACGTCGTCGGGCGGCGCGTGGCTGACGGCGACGGGCGTCGGCCCGGGCGACGCGACCCGCAGCCTCCGCGGCGTCCGGCTCGACGTGAATCGCACGGGCCTGCTGCCGGGTTCGTACTTCGGCACGGTCACCGTGCCGTCCGACGCGGGCACCGTCGAGGTGCGGGTCGCGGTCTCGGTCGCGAGCGGGCCGGTCCCGCCCGCGAACGTCGACGTCCGCGTCCAGGCGATCCGCGCCGACACGGGCGAGGTCGTGCAGGAGACGACGGTCAACCCGACCTCGACGCTCAGCTGGTCGTTCGCGTCGCTCCCCGCCGGCGACTACTTCTTCGTCGCCTCGACGGACCTCGACGGCGACGGCGTCCGCTGCGAGGTCGGCGACTACTGCGGCGCGTACCCGTTCGAGGGCCGGCCCGAGCGCGTCACGGTGCTCCCGTCCGGCCAGACGACGAACGTCGACTTCGCGGTCGCGCCCCGCGCCTCCCTCTCCGCGCAACGCGCGCCCTGACGCCCGCGGATCCCAAGGCCTCGGCGCCCGGTCACCGCCCCGTCTCCACGACGTCGTCGGCCGTGCCGAGGCGCCCGTCCGCGCCGGCCGACCGCAGCTCGTAGCGGTTGCGCCGCTCGTCGGTGATCCGGTACGCGTACGGCGCGCCCCACGGGTCGAGCGGGATCCGCTCGATCCACGGCGCCGGCTCGTCGTCCGCCGCGACCGACGGATCCGGCGGCCGCGTCAGCGCCTCGAGCGACGGCGGGAGCGTGCGATGCCGGGCCTTGTAGGCGTCGATCGCGCACGCGACGTTGCGCAGGGCCATGGCCGCGACGTCCTCGGACGAGCCCGGGCACGACCGCGGCCACGTGAGTTCCTTCACGACGGCCACGCCGAGCACGACCCCGACGATCGACGTGACGACCCGCCACGCGGTCCTCCGTCGCGACCGCGGGCGGCCCGTGCCCGTCTCGTGGCGCGCGTCGGCCTCGCTCACGGCAGCCTCGCGACGACGTCGTCCACGGTCTCGAGGACCTTGTCGTCGGCGGCGCAGCGCAGCTCGAACGCGCCGCGGTCCTCGTCGAGGACGGTGTAGACGTACGGCTGGCCCCACGGGTCGAGCGGGACGCGGTCGCGCCCGAGGTTCAGCCCGCGACCGCGCGGCGCCCCGCCGCCGGCCGATCCGTCGCCGAGGCCGAGCGCCTCGAGCGACGGCGGCACGCGACCGACCTCCCGGCGATATCGCGCGATCTCGTCCACGAGGCGACGCAGGTGCCAACGTGCCGCGGCGTCGCCGCGAACCGGTCGATCGAGCGTCGAGACGAGCCCGTACCCGGCGAACCCCGTGAGCCCCGCCAACGCGACGACCACGGCGATGATCCGGGGCGCGCTCCAGCCGGGTCCGTCCGAGCGGTGACGGCGCCGCGACCGGCCATCGCGCGCGGTCCGGCGCGCGCCGTCCGGGGCGGGGGACGGGGAGGCGGGGTCCGCGGGGCTTGCCGGGTGCATGGGACCGAGGGGGGCGGTCGGGGGCATGGGGACGCGAGGCCCGCTGCGTCGCGGGCCGGGCCTCGCGTCCCTGGGACGACGACCGCGTCCGACGGCTTCCGGCGCGCGCGGAGCCGGGGCTGGCGAGCCTTGCGGCGTCGCGATGCGCGCGGAGGTTCGGTCGGCTACGCTCCGCGCCGTCCCATGGAGCCCAGGATGCGCGTGCGCGCGGATGGTCCCGTCGAATTGCGGACGCGCATCGACCCGCGGTCCGGCGTCGTCGCGACGCTGCCGGTGGGGGGCCTCGCGCACCTCGTCGAGAAGAAGCGCACCGCGGAGGGCGTGTGGCGGAGGCTGGTGGACGCGCAGGGGCGGCGCGGCTGGGCGCCGCCGAACGCGCCGCTGCACGACGTCGCGGAGAACGACATGAAGTTGGCGTCGAGCGCGGTCGAACTGCGCGACGCACCGGCGTCGTCCGCGCCGGTGCTGCGGACGCTGCGTCGCGGCGCGCCGTTCGCCCTCATCGAGGTCGTGGAGCTCGCCGGCGAGACGTGGGTGCGCGTCGAGATGGGGGCGAAGGGCGGCTGGATCCCCGGTGAGACGCGTGTCGCGCGAGGCAATTCGTTGCAGATCGGGTTCGTCGCGAGCTGCCTGCTGTTCGCCTGCGGCGTGACCATGCTCGTCCTCGAGCTCGTGTTGGCGAGGTTCGTCATCGGGGGCATCGTCACCATCGCGACCGGCGGCATCGCCGCGATCGGGGCCGCGTCGCTGTGGGAGACGTGGCCCTTTCGCGCGTCGTCGGTCGCGCGGCGCTACGCGCGGAGCAGCGGCGGGGGCGACTGATCGAGGCCCTCGGTCCGGTCGGCCGGCGGGCCTCGCGGTCCCGGGCGCACGACCGCGGGGCGAGGCGCGGGTCGACGCTCCGCGGGGCGCGTCGGCGACCGGGGAATGGTAGGTTCGACGCCATGAACAAGGACGGCGCGAACCTCGGCGGCGGGCGGGACGACGGGCCGGAGGAGGAGGGCGAGCCCGAGGTGTCGCCCGGCGGGAGCCGGATGATCCGCCACGGCGATCGCGTCCGGTCGCGCGACGACGCCACGTCGGCGCTCGAGGGCCACGAGCACGTCGAGAGCGAGGAGATGCAGGCGTTCGACGCCGAGCTCACCCGACGACTGGGGCCGTTCACGGTGCTGCACGAGTGGGTGAGCCCGTTCGTGCACGTCGACCTGTACCTCTTCCCGCCGAACGAGGAGTTCGGGTACTGGCGGGTGATCACGCGCGGGATGTCGGATCTCCCGCAGACGGTCCCCGAGGGCGCCGAGGACTGGCGGCACGTCGAGACGGTGCAGTTCCTGCCGGCGGACACGCCCGGCCTGCCGACGGGGCGCGGGTCGTCCGACCCGGTGAAGTTCGATGCAGGACCGTGGCAACTCGCGGTCCAGAAGCGGATGGCGCGGCTCCCGCACGCGCTCGAGACGTGGCTCGGGCCCTTTCACACCGTGCCGAACGACGATCCGCCGGAGCCCTACGACCGCAAGACCCTGCTCACGACGGCGATGTTCCTGCCGGCGGGGATGGGGCTGCCCGAGGACTTCGGTCCGATCGAGGTCGGCGGGAAGACGATCCAGTTCCTGTGGCTGACCTACCTGACGGACGCCGAGTGCGCGTTGAAGCTCGAGAAGGGCACGGAGGCCCTGCTCGACCACTTCGACGCGTCGGGCGCGAACCTGATCCCGCTCGACCCGGCGCGCGCGTGCGCGGTCACCGGGGCCACGCCCCGTTCCCGACGACCGTGGTGGCGATTCTGGTAGGCGGCGGACGACGCAGCGCACCGACCGCCGTATCCGGCCGCTGTCTTGAGGGGGCTGTCGCCCCCTCCGGCGACCTACCTCACTCGCTGCGCTCGCTCGGGGCCCCAAGTTCCTCGAGGAGAGTGGCCCCCTGTAGGTCCGTGGTTCAAATCCGACGGGCGCTGTCCCTAGGCTCGGCCCCCTTGGCCGATCGCGAGGTGTAGTGGTGCCTGCACGTGGATTTGAACCACGGACCTACGGCTTATGAAGCCGCCGCTCTAACCACTGAGCTATGCAGGCACGTTGTGTAACCGCTGTCGGAACCGGGCGTTATGCCCGGCCCCGACGTCTGACGTTCCCTAGGTTTCCACGATTCCACGGGGGAGGTGGCAACGGGCGGGGGCGCCAGACGGGGGAGGATCCTACCGTGGCGAGCCTGAGGGGTCGAGTCGCGGCGGACGGCCGTACGTCGTGGTCGCTTGGCTGGTAGGTCGCCGGGCACGAGTTCACCGAGCCCCTGGGGCCGATCCCGAAGGCCGACGCCGAGCACCGGCGCATGGCGAAGGAGCGCGAGGAGGGCAAGACGCCGCGCCACCTCCGGACGCCCGCCGGCGAGGCCCTGACGGACGTCGTGCGCTCGCGCGCCGAAGACTGCGGCGGCACCGAGGAGACCGTCCGGTACTACCGCGGCGCGCTCGAGCCCTTCGTCGCGTCGATGGCGGAACGCCCCCTCCACCGCTGGGGGCCCGACGACACGCTCGCGTGGATGAAGGCCCACCCGAAGTGGTCCCCTCGCACGATCCAGAAGTTCCTCGTCCAGGTGTGCACGTTCGCGACGTGGTGCCGCGCACGCCAGTTCGACGCGCCGGGTCTGGTCGGCAGCCTGCGCGCGCCCCGGATCCCGCGGCGCAACCGCGACCCCCTCACCCCCGACCAGGTCGCGGCCCTAGTGGCGGCCGCCGCCGGCCACGACTGGCTCGAGGTCCCCGTCGCGCTCGCGGCCTTTGCGGGGCTCTCGCTCGGCGACTGCCGGTCGCTCGACTGGACAGAGGTGGACCTCGAGCGTCGCCGCATCGTGCGCGCCCACAAGAAGTCGGGTCGGCCGCTCAACGTGCCCATCGCGCCCGCGCTGGCGGCCGTCCCGAAGGCTCGACGCGCCGTGGCCGGGCCCGTGTGCCGCGCGATGCGGGCGTCGTCCTCGGCGGTCTCGAAGGGCGTGCGCGGGCTCTACCTCCGCGCCGGCGTCCCGCGGCACAAGGGCGACGGGCTGCACGCGCTGCGGACCGCGTTCGTGTCGGCGAGAGTCGCCGCGGGCGTGGATCTCGCGACGATGTCCGACCTGATCGGCGACGATCCGGCGACCGTCGCGCGCTACTACACGCACTCGGCCAGCGCGGCGCGCGAGGCAGCGGTAGCGCTGATCGCCTCGGCGCTCGACGATGGCAGCACGCACCGTCGGCAAGAGTCAGTCTAGCCGCGGAGGCGGCGGCGTCGGCCCCGTCTGCCCGCGAGCCACGCTCGTCGCGATCTTGTTCAGCACGATGTTCTGTTCGTCGAGCCGCGCCGTCAGCGGGCCGAGCCACCAAGCCCGAACGCCGAGCGCGAACAGGTACCCGACGAGCGGGATCGCTACCCACACCAGCAGCCAGAGAGGATTCTCGATCGGATTCACGGCTTCCCCTAGGTTCGCTCGGTCGCGTCTCAGCCACGAGTTCTTGCGCGTCGGCGCGCGGCGTCGGCCGCTACGATCGCCGCGCGCTCGGCCGGGTCGGCGAGGATCGCGGCGATCGCCGCCTGCTCGGCCCGCGGAAGGCTGGCCGCGAGCACCGCGAGGGGCGCGACCACGTCGAGCGCGGCCTCGCGATGTGCTGTGTTACCTCAGGATCCGGACTATGGCTGCTTCGGCTTCGGCTCCGGAGCCAGCGGCCGGGCAAGGCTCGCCTCCCCGAGCTCCGACGCGAGCGAAACGGGACGGAACGACGTGAAGGCGGCCTGCATCGCCACCTGGCGCCGCTTCAGGCTCTCCGCCGCCGCGTCTCGGATCGCCGCCGCTCGCCGAAAGCTCTCGGCAACGGCCGTCAACTTCTGCCGGTCGATTCCCGCGAGCGCCGCTGCGAAGCTCGCTCCGGTGAACGCTAGGGTGTTCGGACGCGCCCTGGTGCTCGTTTCGGTTGGCCCGTTCTGCGGCGTCGCCGCAACGGTCTGCGCCTCGAGTTCTCGCACCCGCGATTCGGCGCGAGCCACCCGCTCGACGAGAGACTGCCGGTCGGCACGTGCGGCCTTGAGCTGGTCCTGCAGCGCCGCGGCAACTCCGCGCGCCGCGACGGCCTCTTCGTTGAGAGCGAGCATGCTCTCGATGTAGGGGCGAGCGATCTCGTACTCGTCGTTGATCGCTCGCGCCTGGTCCGACGTGACAAACCGCGAGTCGGTCTCGGGGTCGCACAGGCGGAGCGTTTCGTTCGGGTTCGGGACGGCCGCGTCAGCGGCCGGCCCGCTTTGCGGGTGTCCCATGTCCATCGATCCAATTCTGTTAGGGTCGGCACCGGTTTTCAGTACCGTGTTGGAATTGTACCACTTCCGAAAACGACGTGTCGGGATATAGATGTCAAGCGCGGCGCTCGGCGGTGGGTCTCGGGACTTCCGACCCCCCCGGAGGCCCCTAGTTCGTGTCCCCCCCCGGTCCCGGGGGCCTTCGCGGGGGGGCGGTAACGATGGGCCGCCACAAGGGGAGTTGGTCGAAGTTCCACTCCCAGATGCGCGACGACGCGAAGATCCGGGCCGCAGTCCGGGTGGCTGTCGAGGCGGGCATCGCCCCGGAGTTCGCCGGCCCGATCGTCATGGCCGCCGTGCCCGCCCTCGCGGCCTAGGCCTTCTCCGACGGTGACACCGGGCGCACCGGCGGGCTCTCCGACGCGCGATTCCTCGCCGAGGCATGGCCGGAGTCGGCCGAGTCCGCGAAGTGGCGCAGGCCCGCGACAGGCGCGCTACTCCGGCGTGCCCTCGCGGCGGTGCCCGCGGGCCACACCGCGGACTTCCTCAAGGGGGACGGCGAGGCCGAGCGGATCAACGACTTCGAAGAACTCTACGCCGACGTCCTCGCGCACCGGGAGCGCAAACGGAAGCGCCAGGAAGCGCGTCGAAACGGCGATGACTCACCCCCCGGCGCTGCGCGCAGCCCTGCGCGCTCAGTGCCCGCAGTCTGCGTGCAGCCTGCGAGATCGCCGCGGAGCCACGTGCGCGCGTCCGACAACGGCAGCGGCAGCGACAGCGGAAGGGCGGGGAGCGGCGCCCCCCCCGGATTGCGCTCCGCTCCCCGCAAACCCGGAGCCCGACCGCGAGGCGGTCGGGGCCATCGCCGACGCCCTCGACGAGGACCTTGACCTCGTCCCGCAGGTCCTCCGCGAGCTCGCCCTCATGGGCGTCACCCGCGACCAAGCCGTCCGGATCGCCCTTGCCCTCGACGGTCCAATCGGCGCGTGGGGCGTCTAGGCTCACGCGCTCAAGGTCGCTCAGCCACCGAAGCCCGCAGCCCCCGACCACGGCGGCCGGCCCCCGTCCGACGGTCGAGACCTCGCCGCCTCACGCGACCGGGCCGCCGACGCCGAGCGCCTGCGCACCGAGTTCGTCGCCAGCGGGTCCGTCGATCGCAACGCGTGGAACGCCGACCGCCGCGCCGGGCGGATCCGGACTGGCCCCGCCGCTGCGCTCAGGCGGTTCGACGTCGGCACGCTCGCCCTCGTGGACGTGCAGCCGAGTTCAGTGTGGGACTGACCATGGCCCGCCGCGCTCGATCGATCCACGACGTGCACCCCACCCGCCACTTCGAGGCGCCGGATGCGGCCTCTCGCGTTGACACGCCCGAGCAGCACGAGGCCGACCGGATGCGCTCCTCGCGACGTGACCGGCGCGCCCGAGTGGCACTGTGACCCGGCGCGGATGGCTCGCTCACAGGCCGACGACCGCGAGCGTGCCCGTGAGAGCGACCGCCGCGACGAGGTGACCCCGGAGCCGACCGAGGCGCTCGCGGTGTCTCCTGGCCCGACGGAGCCCGCCCCGAAGCGGCGCCGGTACGGCGTGGCGGCCGACCGCGGGCAGTGGTCGCCGCATCGCGTGTTCGGCGGGCCACTGGGCGGGGACTGACGTCGCACGTCGTGCGGCCGGCGCTCCATTGCATCCCCTGACCACGCCATCTATGTGTCTACGGTGGCGGTGCCGAAGCAGCCACCTTGGCAAGCCGCAGCGCGGACTTCGTCGCTTGCTCTGATGCCCTGCCGATGGTCTTGATAAGTTCGAGCTGAGGTGCGGTTGGATTGAGGATTCGGTACAGATTTGGGTTCGAGGATTCGGCGTCCATCCGGGTCAAGACGGCTCTCGACGCGTCGGACATCGCCATCTCTAGCGCAGCTATCACGGCTGCGTCGGCCGCAAGCGCGGCGAACCGTGCGCGAAGCTCGATTGCTCGTACGTTCAGCCGCCGCATTGAGGCGGCGTCATTGGAGTTCTTGGCTAGCGAGTCGAGGTCCTCAGCGAGTTGGAGGGTCTCTGCTCGAGCTTCTCCGTAGACCTTCTGCGCCTGGAGCCGTAGCGGAAATGCGTACGCGAACCCGACGCCAAGGGCCGCGACGATCAACTGCGCGAGAGTCTTGTAAACCTCCCATGCCCACGAGTCGCGAACTGCAATACCGGAGCCCCTCGCGACGGCGGCCACGACGACCGCCACGACGGCCAGGAGAGCGAGCGTCCAAAGCGCGAAACCAACGATGGCGCGTAGCCTCGCGCCGCTCATCGGGCCGGAGAATGCGGCCTCGGGCTGCGGCGCGCTGGGAACCCACCACGTCCGAGACGGCGCCATGGGCGCAACCGGTGTCGCGGGCTGCTCGGGTGTCGGGTCCTGCGGATTCGTCACGGGTTCCCCCCTCTTCCCCCTCGCCGCCGTGCGGGCGCCGTGGCGCGGGGGCGCTTCGCGCCGTCGAGGGCTTCCCGACGGGCTGGGCCCGCAGCGGACAGGATGCACCAGCGGGGGGGACGCCCACGCGGCGCCGCTCCATCGGCGGTGCTACTACGGCGTCGCCGTGGATCGTGGGCAGGCGGCCACACCCCGCGTGCTGGGGGGCGCGCGGGGCTGGGACTGCCCGCGAACCTTCGCGCGCCCGATCAAGCATCAAGGGGGATGCCCGATCTGTAGGTACACCGCCATGTCGAACGACTGGACCGCGCGCCCGCCCCAATCCGAAGGGTTCTACGAGGTCCGCATGGACCCGGCAGCCTGGGGGATGAACGACGGCGACGAGAAGCCGGGGCGCCTCGTGTTCATCGACCCCGGCCTCGGCCGATTCGACGCGGGCGAATTCGGCGGCTCGATCAAGGAGCCCATCTGGCGGTGGCGTGGACCGGTGGTGGTCCCCGATCACCTTCCAGATGGGCTCGAGTAGCGACCTAGCCGACGTTTAGGTCGATCCAGTCGTGGACTCGCTTCGGCAGCCACCCTTGGTACGGCTTTACGAAGTGGGTCACGAGCAGGCTGTCGTCAGCATCCGTCACCGCGCGGAGCGCGGCGAAGACGCCGCTGAGCGTCAGCGAGTTTCCGGCGACGAGCCACGTGGATTTCAGCACGTGGCACCACCCCCCGGGGAGGGCCTTGATCGTGCTGATGACGGCGTCGTAGTTCTTCTCGGGTGCGTGGAGGTCGTAGTCGATCTGGAACGCGGGCATGTGGTCTCTTCCTTTCGCCCGCTCGGCTGGCATCGCTGGTCAACAAGACCGGCCCCTGCAAGGGCACTGGAGACACCCGGACAAGTCAGGCGCGCGCTGATTCTGGAGACCGGGGGGGACAGCGCGCGCGATCGGAGCGGGGTCCGGAGGCGTTGCAGCACCACCGGACCCCGAGGATGAAACCGAACGAACATGCCGCGGAGGCGTTTAAACGCCCGCGAGGCCGGAAACTAGCATGGGGGACCCCCTGACCGCACCGATAGTCCGTCGGAATCGCACCGAAACAGCACCGCAGTCCCACAGGCTGCTCGGGTGGCAGGTGGGGGCTTGGGCGTCGGGGAAGTGCCACAGCAGGAGGCAGTTCGTCGCGAGCCACGCCCGGCTGGTCGGGGCCACCTCGCCGGCGGCGGGAACGGCGACAGGCCACGGTCGATCCGCCGGAGGCGTTGGCGCGGGTCGGCGGCTGACCCGGGGGGCCAGGGGCGAGCGCCGCGGGGCGGCGAGGGGCTCATGCTCGTAGTCGCGCGAGCCGCCGCCTGATCGCGGTCCGCGCACGTTGCCGCTTGGGAGTTGGGGACCCCGGCTGATACCCTCCCGGCTACGCCGAGGAGCCACCGTGACCGACGCCCCCGCCCCCCGTAAGCGCGGCGCCCTGATCGTGTTTGAGGGGATCGACGGGGCCGGCAAGACGACGCAGGTTGGGCTCTTGGTGGACGCGCTGCGTCGAGCTGGTGAGGACGTCGTCTCGTCGAAGGAGCCGACGCGCGGCCCGTGGGGCATGAAGATTCGCGAGTCGGCCGTGAAGGGCAGGCTGCCGGAGGCCGAGGAACTTCAGGCGTTCATCGAGGACCGCCGGGAGCACGTTCGGGACCTTGTGGGGCCGGCGCTCGAGCGCGGCGCGATCGTCGTACTCGACCGTTA
>JAEUHO010000298.1 GCA_016795345.1 Planctomycetia bacterium
CCTGCCCGGCTGGTTCCACGGCGTGGACCTGCTCGTGATGCCCTCGACCGAGGAGGGCCTCGGCACGAGCGTGCTCGACGGCATGGCGGCGGGGCTCGCGGTCGTGGCCTCGCGCGCGGGCGGCCTGCCCGAACTCGTGGACGACGGCGTCCACGGCCGCCTCGTGCCGCCGGCCGACCCGTCGGCGCTGGCCGCGGCGATGGCGGGGCTCCTGCTCGATCCCGCCACGCGTGCGCGCCTGGGCGCGGCCGGGCGCGCGCGCGTGGACGCGGAGTTCGTCGCCGACCGCATGGTCGAGGGCACGCTCGCCGTGTACGCGGAGGTCCTCCGGGGACGCGAGGCCCGGTCGCCGGCGTGAGTCGCCAACGAGTGGCACGGCGCCTTGGCGTCCGATGCGCGGGGGCCGTCGTCCGTCGCCGCAACCCGTAGGGCGCGGCCCTTGTGGCCGCCCGCCGGTCGCGGCAATTGACCGCACGCGCCGTGCGCCCCTCCGTCAAGGGGCGGTATCGCTCGGGCGGGCGCAAGGCCCGCCTGTTCGAATTCTCGCGAGTTGCCTAAGTTCTATAGCGTTCCACGCACGCTTCCGGTCCGCGACGATGAGGGCTTCGACGACCGGCCTCGCGTCAAGATGTGCCGGACCCCGACGCCGCGGTCTGCGGCCGGCCCCCTACGGCCACGAGCCCTCGACCGCGCCCACGTCGGCCGCGACGTCGGACGCGCGCGCGCGGAACCACACGTCGAAGAGGAGCGGCGCGCCGAGCTCGTCGAGGGTCTGCGCGTGCGGCACCACGTTCCGCACGGGGCTGCCGAGCCCGGGCTCGCGGCCGAACACGCCCCCGACGCCGGGCTGCGGCGCCCCGAGCACCGGGTCGAGCGGCGTGAAGGCGTCGCCGACCTGGTTCCCCGACAGCCCGTTCCAGATCGGGCCGCCGGTCAGGTTCCCGACCAGGTTCCACGCGCTCGTGATCGCCGGCGCCCCGCCGATGCCGACGTCGGGCGCCGCCGACGCGACGTTCCCCGCGACGATCGACTGACGGCAGACCCACGCGTCGGACCCGCTCGTGCCGCCCACGTGGACGCCGCCGCCCGAGCCCGACGACGTGTTCCCCGTCACCGTCACGCCCACGAGCCCGAGCCGCACCGGCGGCGTCAGGCCGCCGCCGAACGCCGCGATGCCGCCGCCGGCCGCGCCGGCCCCGCCGGACGTGTTCGCGTGCACGGTGCTGCTGCGCACGACGTGGTCGCCGCCCCCGAACAGCATCGCGCCGCCCGCGCCGGCGTACGCCGTGTTCGAGAGGAAGGAGCACCCGACGACCCGCGTGCGCCCGCCCGCGACCCACAGCGCGCCACCGCGCTCCGCGAGGTGGCTCTCGAGATGGCAGGCCTCGAGCTCGAGGTCGCACTGGCTCGCGTAGACCGCGCCGCCGTTGCCGCCGCACGCGGCGTCGAGCAGGTGCACCTGGTCGAGCCGCAGCGTCGCCCCGACGGCGTACACGCACCCGCCGTCCGTGAGCGCGTCGCCGTCCACGAGCCGCAGCCGCGTCAACACCACGCCGTCCACGTCCACCACCGAGACGTGCCGCGTCGTGTGCCCGCCGTCGAGCGTGATCTCGCTGCCCGCCGGGCCCCCGTCGATCGTCACGGGCCGCACGAGCACGAGGGGGCTCTCGAGCGGCACCGTGCCGCCGGCGAGCGCCGCGTCGAACACCACGACCGCCCCCGCGGGTGCGTCGGCGACCACCTGCCGCAGCGAGCCCGGCCCGTCGTCGGCGAGCGTCGTCACCACGCGCACCTCGGGCGCCGACGGCCCGCTCCCGCCGCCACACGCCGCGAAGACGCAGGGGACCAGACCGACGACGGCTCGACGAACGAACGCAACGGGACGGGACACGGCCACCTCCGGGGACACGCGCACGCGCGCGCTCCCCAGCAGTCGGCCGCGCCGTCGCGAATTGCCCCCGTCGCGAGGCCCTCACCGCGACCGGGCCGAGGCCCGGGGCGCGATCCACCTCCCGGGACCGCGAGGCCCGGCCCGCCGCGCCCCCCCACACACGTCCGGGCGCGCCGCGCGCGCCCCACGACGCCCTCCCGCGTCAGGGGGCGCCGGGCGCGAGCCGCTCGATGTGCGCGAGCAGCGCCCGCGCCTCGTCCGGCGCGCGCGGCGAGGCGGCCTGCGCGGCGGCGCGGGCCTCGCGGTACAGCGCCTGACGGACCGCATAGTGCGCGCGCAGGAGCGGCGCGAGGTCGCCGCCGGCGGCGTCGATGCGGGCCAACGCGTCGAGGTGCCGGCGCGCGGCGTCGGGCGCGAGCACGACGAACGCCGCGCGCACCTCCTGCGCGCCGAGCGCGTCGAGCGCCGTCATCCGCACGACGTACGACCCGGGTCGGAGCGGCGGGGTCTCCACGCGGCCGTTCGCCCCCTCGACGACGGACCGGCCGGCGGGCCCGTCGATCGCGAGGCGCACGCGGGTCGCGCCCGTCGGGGCCTCGTAGCGCACCTCCGTCGGCTCGTCGAGCAACACGCCCACGGGCCACGTCACGCGCCCGCCGCCGCGCCGCGCGACGTCGCCGCCGCGGAGCTCGTCCGCGGAAAGCGGCGTGAACCCCTCGAACAGGTCCGGCGCCTCGGCGCGCAGCCGCCCGGCGGCGGCCACGAGCCGCTCCCCCACCGCGGGCGACGGATCGTCGCGCCGCGTGAAGAGCGTCGTGAGCCCCACCGCGGCGACCACGACGGCCGCCACGGCGAGGATCGCGCGGCGGACCTTCACGCGACGGCGGTCCGCGCGCAGGGCCCGCACGAGCAACATCGCCTCCGGGTCCACGCGGAGCCGGCGCTCGAGCGCGCGGCGCTCGGCCTCGGGCAGTGCGCCGTCGACGTAGGCGGCGACGAGGTTCGCGTCCGGCGGGCCCGCGTCGAGGTCGAGCAGCCCGGGCAGGACGTCGTGTGCGAACGCGTGCTCATCCATCGTTCGACCTCCGCTGCGCCGGCGCCGACGCGCCGTCCACGTCCGTCCGCGCGAGGATGCGCGCCACCGCGCCCCGCAACGCCGCCCACGCGTCGCCGTCGCCGCCGACCGCGGGCACGTCGGAGAGTCGCGCCGCCACCGCGTCGCGCAGCCGGCGCGCCGCCGACTGCAGCAGCCGCGTCACGCGCGGCGCGCCCACGCGCAGGGCCGACGCGATCGCCTGCTGGGGCAGCGCGTGGCGGTACTTCAGCACGACCGCCTGCAGCTCCTTCGCCGTCAGGCGCGGCCATGCGTCCTCGAGCGCGTCGCCGACGACGCGCGCCGTCTCGGCGTCGGCGAGCCGCCGCACGGGATCGTCGTCGCAGGGGACGGTCTCGGGCGCGGGGCCCGGCGGCGGCGCCGCGGCCTTCGCGCGCCAGCGGTCGCACAGGCGACGCCACAGGACCGTCGCGACGAACGCCTGCAGCGAGCCGCGGCCGTCGTAGGTGCCGACGACGGTGCGTGCCCCGCCCGACGGCGGCGGCGCCGCGAGCGCGCCCCAGCCCTCCTCGAGCAGCGCCTCGGCGTCGTCGCGCGAGGCGCCGCGCCGCCGCAGGAACGCCCGCAGCGGCCGCTCGAGCGTGTGTTGCACGCGGGCCCACGCGCCGTCGCTGCCGCCCTCGCACGCGCGCGCGAGGTAGTAGTCGCCGGTCGCGCACGGGAGCGGGGCCCCGACGCGCCGGCCGAGGAACGACGCGAACGGCACGTCGAGGTCGGGGTGCGCCCGCCGACCGTCGTCGTAGGCGGCCCGCCAGGCGGCGGCGACGTCGGACCGGGGCGTGAGCGCGGGGTCGGGCACGGCGCGGAGCGGGCCTCGCGGTCCGGGACGGGGGTCGCCGGGACGGACGTCCCGGGAGGGTGCGGCGGCACGCCGCCCCGACAACGTAGTCGGAGCGGTCGCGGGAAGTTGCCCCCCCGTCGCCGACCGGGCCACGGCATACTCACCCCCGGCCGCGCCGGCCCGTCGGGGCCCGGTCGCCGCCGGAGGGTCGAGCCGCGTGACCGTCGCCCCGCGTGGTTCCCCGAGGATCCCACGGCGATCCCCTGCCGCGTTGTGCGCGGCGTGGTCCACGGCGATCGTCGCGGGGATGGCCGCGGGCGGGCTCGCGGGGCCCGCGCTGCGGGCCGTGGCCGAGGACGCCGCGCCGGTCCCCTCCCCGGGCCCTGCGCCGGCCGCCCCGGCGGCGACGTCCGACGCCGCGGCCCTCCTGGCGAAGGCACGCGAGGCCCGGTCGCGCGGCGACTTCGCCGGCGCGCGTGCGCACGCGGAGGCGGCGGTCGCGGCGGCCACGTCGCCGGCGGAGCGGCGCGACGCGCTGCGGGTGCTGCTCACCATCGAGCTGTCGACCCAGCGGCTGCACGCGGCCGCGCGGCGCCTGCCGGAGCTGCGCGCGCTCGAGGAGGCGCTCGGCAACCGCAACGGCGTGGCCGCGACGGACGTGCAGACCGCGGCGGTCGACGCGTCCCTCGGCCGGCTGACCGAGGCCCTCGCGCGGATCGACGACGCGGTCGCGTGGCTCGACGCGCACGGCGCCGCGTGGGAGCAGCGCGGCGCGCACCTGAACGCCGCGCGGATCCGCCTCGAGGTGAGCGACGTCGCGCGCAGCCGCGAGCACCTCGAGCGGGCGCGCGTCGCGGGGAAGGGCCTCGGGCTCGACGAGACGCCGCTGCACCTCGTCGACGGCTCGCTCGCGCTCAAGGAAGGGCGGCCCGACGCCGCGGTCGCGGGGTTCGCGGCGGCGGTCGCGGCGTCGAAGGACCCGCGCTCGCCGAGCGTGGTCGCGGCCCGGCTGGGGCTCGTCGTCGCGTGGACGTCGGCGGGCAAGCTCGACGAGGCCCGCGCGGAGCTCGCGCGCGCGCGCGAGGCGGTCGCGGGCCGCGGCGTGAGCCTCACGTCGCTCCAGGTGGACGTCGCCGCGTGCCTCGTCGCGCTCGAGGCCGGCGACGCCGCGGGCGCGGTCGAGGCGGGCCTCGCGGCACGCCCCCACGCCGACGCGTTGCCCGGCGGCTGGGTGGCGCTGCTCGAGGCGCGGCTCGCGCGGGCGTACGTGGCCCTCGGCGACGCGACGCGCGCGCTCGAGGCGGCGGAGCGCGCGGGCACCGCCCTCCTGCGTGACTCGGGCGCGTTGCCCGACGTCGTGGGCGCGCGGTTCCGCGCCGAACGGGGCGACGCCTTCACCTGGGGCGTGGACGCCGCCGTGGCGACGGGCGACGCCGGGGCGGTGTTCCGCGTGGCCGAGCGCGCGCACGCCGCGGCGCTGCGCGCGCGCCTCCGTCTCGACGAGGCGGTCGCGCGCCGCCTCGCCCCGGCGCTCGCCGCCGAGCGCTCGCGCCTCGAGGAAGCCGAGGCCGCCGCGCTCGGGGCCTATCGCGCGCGGCTCGCCGCCGGCGCCCCCGACGAACTGCCGCGCGCGGTCGAGGCCGTGCGCACGGCGCGCGAGGCCGCGGACCGCTTCCGGGAGCGCCTGCGCACGCGCGACGCGCTCACGGGCGCGTGGCTCGCGCCGGAGGTCGTCACGCTCGACGCCGCCCGCGCCGACCTCGCGGCCGACGAGGCGCTCGTCGTGTTCGCGGCGGGGACCGAGCGCCTCTACGCGGTGGTGGTCACGGCGACGGGGGCGAGGCTCGTGGCCGTGGGCCCGCTGGCCTCCGTCGCCGCCACCGTCGCGTCGGCGGTCGTCGAGGACCGCGCGTTGCCCGCCGACGGCGCGGTCGCGGCGCTGCGCGCGCTCGTGGCGCCGCTCGACCTGCCCGCCACCGTCCGCCGCGTCCGGTACGTGCCCGCGGGCCCCGTCGGCGGCGTCGCGTTCGCGGCGGGGTGGCCCGACCGCGCGCTCGTGCGCCTGCCGTCGGTGACGGTCGCGCGGCTCCTCGCCGCCCGCGCGCGCGCGGGCGACGCACCGGTGCTCGCGGCCGCCGGCGGCCCGTGGGGCCCGGACCGCCCGCTGCCCGGCGCCGACGCCGAGGTCCGCGCCGTCGGCGTCGCCGTGCCCGGCGCGACGGTGCTCGTCGGCGACGCGGCCACCGAACCCGCGGTGCGCGCGGCGGCGGCATCGCGGGCCTGGCGCGCGGTCCACGTCGCGGGCCACGCGCTCGTGGATCCCGCCGTCCCGACGCGGTCCGCGCTCGCGCTGCGGCCCGGGACCGGCGCGGACGGCCTCTGGTCGGTCGGAGAGGTCCTCGGCGACACGGTGCGTGCCGACCTCGTCGTCCTCTCGGCGTGTTCGACGGCCACCGGCCGCCGCTTCGGGGCCGACGGCGACCTCGGGTTCGCCCACGCCTTCTTCGTGGCGGGCGCGCGCGCCGTCCTCGGCAGCCTCTGGGACGTGGACGACGACGCGACGGCGGCCCTCATGGCCCGCTTCTACGCCGCCTTCACCCCCGGCACCTCCGCCGCCGAGGCGCTCCAGCGCGCGCAGGCCGACCTGCGCGCGGACCCGCGCTACGCCTCGCCGGCCGCGTGGGCCGGCTGGCAGGTCTGGGGCGCGCCGTAACCGCGGAGAGGGAATCGTCGGCGCGGGAGGCACGCGGGGGCGGGGCGCGCATCGTCGCGGCGCATCCCGCGCGACGACGAGGACACCACGTCCGGGCTCCACCGAGCGACGACGCGAAGGACAGGGCGTCGTGGGCAGGGGCTCGGGTCTGAACGACCACAGGGGCACGGACGTCGCTCCACCGCGCGGGGCTTCCCCCGCGCCGACATCCTGTCCTCGCGCGAGCCG
>JAEUHO010000016.1 GCA_016795345.1 Planctomycetia bacterium
CTCGCCGAGACGCCGCGGTTCGCGCTCGTCGCGACGGTCGTGTGCCTCGTCGTGCTGACGCTGACGCCCGCGAAGCAGGAGCACTACGTGCTGCCGGCGCTGGTGCCCGCGGCGCTGCTCGCCGGGCACGTCGTGGTGCGCGCCGCCCGCGTGTTGCCCGGCGGCGCGAGGCCCGTTGTCGCGCTCCTCCTGGTCGCGGCGGCGGCGTACGCGGCCTCGCGGTGGGTGGGCGCCCGCGCGGACCTGGCCGCGGTGGACGTCGCCGGGCCCGCGCGCTACGGCGCGGCGCTCGTGGCGGCGGCGGGCCTGCTCGTCGTGGCGACGCCGCGGCTGCCGGTGCTCGCGTCGGGCGCCGTGCTGGCCGCCGTCGTGCTCGGCCTCGGGAACGTCGCCGAGGTGGCGCGCGACGGCGAGGCCGAGGACCTGCGCGACGCGGTGCACGAGGCCGCGCACGCGCCGGGCGGCGAGGGGCTCCACGCGCTCGTCGTCGAGGGCCCGACGCGGCTGCCGGCCGGGCGGACGCTCGTCGGCTTCGAGGAGGGGGCCGGCGAGGCCTTCGACACGCTGGTGGCGTGGCAGGACGCGCCGTACGCGCGGGTGCGCTCGCTCGACGCGCTGCGCGCGCGCCTCGACGCCGACCCGACCTGCCTCGTCGTGCTGCGCGCGGGCAGCGCGCCGCGGTTCGCGCCGCTGATGGACCGTCTGCGGCCGCTGGCGCCGCTGGCGCCGCGGCGGCCCGGGTCGGACCGGGACCGGTACTACCTCTACGCCGCCGCGCCGTGAGGCGCGGGGCGGGCCGGGCGCGGGGGAGAGCTCCTAGACCTAGGAGCGTTTGCGCTTGATGGGTCAACCCACCGGCGTCGTGAGGAGGATCTCCGGCAGCCGCCCTTCGGCGAGGGCCGCCAGCGCGAGGTCGAGGTAGGAGATGCGCTTCTCCTCGGCCTCGGTCATCGGCGCGTCGTTGTCGACGGTGCCGCCGTACCGCAGCACGTTCCGGGCGTCGAGCACGAAGACGTGCGGCGTGCGCTTGCCCCCGAACACGTCGGTGAGCTTCTGCTCGGCGTCGACGAGCACGCGGAAGGGCAGCTCCTTGGTCTCGACGTAGCTCTTGAGGTCGTCCGCCGCGTCGGTGGCGTTCGACGCGACGAGGTACATCCGCGCGCCGCGGCGCGCGGCCGTCGCGACGAGCCGGTCCTCGAACAGCTTGCTCGTCGGGCACTTCGGCGACCAGCAGACGAACACGATCGGCGCCTCGGCGGCCTTGCCGACCCACGTCGCGACGTCGCCGACCGTCTTCCACTCGGCGACCGTCGTCTCGTCCGCGACGAGGCCGTGGGTGCGGCCCGCCGCGACGGCGAGCGCCACGACCTTCGCCTTCACGAGGCCCGCGTCGTCCTTGAGGCCCGGGACCTTCTCGAGGCCGTCCGTGGCGGCGAGGGCCGCCGTGGCGCCGAGGGCCTTCGCGGCCGCGTTCACCGCCGCCAGCGCGTCGTCCGCCGTGAGGGCGCGCGCGGTCGCGAGCGCGAACGGCTTCCCGTCGAGGTCGGTCGCCGTGACGTCCGGCGCCTTCTCGCCGATCGCGAGGACGTCGCCGGGCGCGGGGCCCGGGTTCGGCGCGGGTGCCGCCGGCGGGTCGCCGGCGAGGGCGACGGGCGCCGCCGCGAGGGCGGCGAACGCGAGGAGCAGGGCGAGACGGGGACGACGCGACGGGCGGTGGAACGACACGGGGGGGCCCTCCAGGGCGAGCGGACACACGGTCCCTCGCGGGCGGTCCGGATCCTACCCCACGCTCGGGCTTCGGACCCGTCCGACGGGCGGGGCGCGTGCCCCGCGGAGGAACGGCCCGACCCGACCGCGCCGCGGTCGGTGCAGCGTCGCCGCCGACGATCCCCCGGCTCGACCGGTCCATCGGCCGGTCGGCGACGATCGACGCGGCCACCGCGCACTCGTCGTGAACGTACCGGACCGGGTCCTGGTTCGAAGGTGCCCGTCCTGAATCCGGCGAGCCGGACGCGCAAGGGCCCGGATGCGGACGCTGGTCCCGTCGAGGGGCCCCTCCTCGGAGCACGCCCGCCGCGGCGAGAGGATCGCCGGGCGCCGCGAGGTGGGTGTCGGAGCAGCGCCTACACCGCGGGGTCGTCGGGTCGGGCGGCCTTCAGCGCGCCCTTGAAGGCGGCGCCGACCGCCGCGAGCCCGAAGGTGGCGAGATGGCGCGACTCGGTGACGGCGGTCGCGGAGGCACGCGGGTCGGCGGCGGTCGCCACGGCCTTCGCGGCCGCGCGGCGGAACGCCTCCACGACCTCGTCGAGGCGCGCGAGCGCGGCGGTCACCGGGTCGGGGGGGACGGGGGTCACCACGGGAGGGGCACGTCCGCCGCGAGGAACCGGGTGAGGACGCGCGTCATCGCCGCCGCGTCGTGGCGGCCGCAGACCTCGCGCACCGAGTGCATCGAGAGCATGGGGTTGCCGACGTCCACGGTCCGGATCCCGGCGCCCGCCGCGACGATGGGGCCGATGGTGCTCCCGCACGCGAGGTCGGCGCGCGTGACGAACTCCTGCGCGGGCACGCCCTCGAGCCGGCAGAGGGCGCGGAAGTACGCGCCCGTCTCGGCGTCGGTGCCGTAGCGCCGGCTCGCGTTCGTCTTCACGACCGGGCCCTCGTTGAGCCGCGGCGCGTGCACGCCGTCGTGTTTCTCGGGGTGGTTCGGGTGCACGGCGTGCGCCATGTCGGCGGAGACGAGCATGGAGCGCGCGAGCGCCTGCGGCAGCGACGCCGCGCCGCCCGCCGCCGTCGCGATCCGCTGCAGCAGCCCCGCCGTCCACGCGCTCGACGCGCCCTCGGCGGTCTGGCTGCCCACCTCCTCGTGGTCGAAGAGGAACGCGATCGCCGTGGCGTCCGACGGCGGCGCCGCGATCACCGCCGCCAGCGCCGCGTGGCACGACGCGAGGTTGTCGAGGCGGGCCGACGCGAGCAGCTCGCCGTTCCGCCCGACGTAGGCGGCCTTCGCCGTGTCGTACAGCCCGACGTCGAAGCCGCGGAGGTCGTCGACCTCGCACTCGGCCGCGCGCGCGAGGGTGTCGAGCGCCGCGCGCGTCGGGTCCTCGCCCGCCGCGAGCTGCCCGAGGCTCGGCGCGAGGTGGCGGTGTTTGTCGAGCTTCAGCCCGTCCTCGTTGACGCCGCGGCCGAGGTGGATCGCGAGCGTCGAGATGCGGCACAGGGGCTCGTCCATGCGGACGAGCGCCGTCGCGAGCGTCCCGCCGCGGTCGAGGGTCACGCGGCCCGCGATCGAGAGGTCGCGGTCGACCCACGTCGCGAGGATGGGGCTCCCGTAGACCTCGACGTCGAAGAGGACGTGGCCCGCCGACGCGAGGCCCGGTCGCGGCTTCAGGCGCAGGTTCGGCGAGTCGGTGTGCGCGCCGACGAGCCGGAAGCCCGCGTCGGCCGGGGCCTTGCGTCCCATGCGGAAGGCCGCGACCGTCGAGCCGTTGTGGAGCACCACGTAGGCGCGGCCCGCCTCGAGGGTCCACGGGTCGCCGTCGTAGAGCACCTGGAACCCCGCGCGCACCGCGGCGCCGACGGCGACCGCCGCCGCGTGGTACGGCGACGGGCCCGCGTCGAGGAACTGCGGCAGGTCGAGGTCGAGGGCCGGGCGGTCGGCCCGGGGCTTCGTCGGCTTCATGGGGGCTCCGGGGTCAGCTGGCGACGAGTGCGAACCGGTCGACGTCCACGACGCCGAGGTCGGTGATCTTGAGGTGGGGGATCACGGGCAGGGGCAGGAACGCCAGCTGGAGGAACGGCTCGCCGAGGGGGCAGCCGAGGGCCTTCACGGCGGCGCGCAGCGCGCGCAGGCCGTCGCGGACCTCGCCGAACGGGCGGTCCGAGAGGAGGCCGGCGAGGGGCAGCGGCAGCTCGGCGACGACCTCGGTGCCCGCGGCGGCGACGAACCCGCCGCCGAGGGCCCGCAGGCGGTTCACGGCGACGGCCATCTCCGCGTCGCTCGCGCCGACGACGATCACGTTGTGGCTGTCGTGGCCGACGCTGCTCGCGAGCGCGCCGCGCCGCAGGCCGAACCCGCGCACGAACCCGCGCCCGACGTTCTGGTTCTTCCCGTGGCGCGCGAGGACCGCGACGCGGTGCACGCCCTGCGCCGGGTCGGGGAACCGCTCGCCGTCGCGCCACGGCAGCGTCAGCGACAGCGCCTCGGTGACGATGCTGCCCTCGATCACGCCGATCACCGGGCCCGTGGGCCCCGAGGCCTTCGTGCGGAACAGGTCGGCCGTCACCGGGCCGAGGCGGAGCGAGCCCCGGCCGACGTCCGGCACGCGGCGCGTGCGCGCGAACGTCGCCTCGGTGACCGGCTCGCCGCGCGCGATCACCGAGGAGACCGCGCACGTCGCGAGGTCGTCGAGGAGGACGAGGTCGGCGCGGTGGCCCGGTGCGACGAGGCCGCGGTCGCGCAGGTTGAAGCCGCGCGCCGCCGACCACGTGGCCGCGCGGTACGCCGCCGCCACGGGCACGCCCTCCGCGATGGCCGTCCGCACCAGGTGGTCGAGGTGGCCCTCCTCGGCGATGTCGAGGGGGTTGCGGTCGTCGGTGCAGAACGCGAGGAACGGCGACGTCACGGGCGTGAGCAGCGGCGCGAGGCGGCGGACGTCCTTGCTGACGCTGCCGTCGCGCAGGAACACCTGCAGGCCCTTCTTGAGCTTCTCGCGCGCCTCCTCGAGGCGGGTGCTCTCGTGGCAGTTGCGGATCCCGCACGAGGCGTACGCGTTCAGCTCGCGGCCGGTGACGAAGGGCGCGTGGCCGTCCACGTGGCCGTCCGAGAACGCCGCGAGCTTCGCGAGCACCTCGGGGTCCTTGGCGAGGACGCCGGGGAAGTTCATCAGCTCGGCCAGGCCGAGCACCCGCGGGTGCGACCGCAGGGGCAGGAGGTCGTCGGCCGACAGGCGGGCCCCGCTCGTCTCGAGGTGCGTGGCGGGCACGCACGACGAGAGCTGGACGAACAGGTCCATGGCGAGCCCGCCGGCGGCGTCGAGGAAGTACCGCAGGCCCTCGAGGCCGAGCACGTTCGCGATCTCGTGGGGGTCGCACACCGCGGTGGTCGTGCCGCGCGGCAGCACGCACGCGTCGAACTCCGCGGGCGTGACCATGGTGCTCTCGACGTGGACGTGCGCGTCCACGAAGCCGGGCACGACGAACTTCCCGCGCGCGTCCACGACGCGGCGGCCCTCGTAGCCCTCGTACGTCCCGACGATCGTGTCGCCGGCCACGGCCACGTCGCCCTCGGCGACCTCGCCCGTCACGACGTCGAGGATCCGCCCGCCCTTCACCACCAGGTCCGCCGGCTCGCGGCCGAGCGCGATGTCGATGCGGCGGGCGAGCGTCGCGGCGTCGGGCTTCATGCCGGGATTCTCGCCGGAACCCGGGCCCGGCGCGACCCTGCCGCCGGGTGGGGGCGGCGGGCCCCCGCCGCCCGTCGCGGCGCGGGGCGGCCCGCGCCCCGCGGCGTCACGAGTTGAACAGGAAGTGGCAGACGTCGCCGTCGCGCATGACGTACGCCTTGCCCTCGGTGCGGAGCTTCCCCGCGTCCTTGATGGCCTTCTCGGACTTGAGCGCCTCGAGGTCGGCCACGCTGTACACCTCGGCGCGGATGAACCCCTTCTCGAAGTCGCTGTGGATCACGCCCGCGGCCTGGGGCGCCGTCGCGCCCACCGGGATCGTCCACGCGCGGACCTCCTTCGGGCCCGCCGTGTAGAACGACTGCAGGCCGAGGAGGTGGTAGGCCGCGCGGGCCAGCGCCGACAGCGCGGGCTCCTTCATGCCGAGGCTCGCGAGCATCTCCATCCGGTCCGCGTCCGACAGCTCGCCCAGCTCGCTCTCGATCTTCGCGCAGACCGGCACGACCTCCATGCCCTCCGCGGCGGCGCGCTCGCGCACGCGCTTCGCCAGCGGGCCCTCGCCGAGCACGTCGGTCTCGTCCACGTTGGCGACGTAGAGCACGCGCTTCGCCGTCAGGAGGCCCAGGGTCCGCATCATGCGGCGCTCCTCGGCGTCGAGCCCCTCGAGCGTCCGCGCGGCGTCGCCCTTCGACAGCACCGGCAGCAGCTTGCCGAGCACGGCCGCGCGCAGCCCCGCCTCCTTGTCGCCGCTCTTCGCCGACCGCTCGGCCTTCGGCAGCGCCGTCTCGACCAGCTGCAGGTCGGCGAGGGTCAGCTCGGTCTCGATCGTCTCGATGTCGCGGATCGGGTCCACCGTTTGCTCGACGTGGATCACCTGCTCGCCGCCGGGCAGCGACTCGAAGCAGCGCACCACGTGGAGGATCGCGTCCACCTCGCGGATGTGCGACAGGAACTTGTTGCCGAGGCCCTCGCCCTCGGACGCGCCGCGCACGATGCCGGCGATGTCCACGAGCCGCAGGGCCGCGGGGACCAGCTTCTCCGTCGGGATGAAGCGGCGGATCGTCTCGAGGCGCGGGTCCGGGATGCTGATGACGCCGACGTTGGGCTCGATGGTGGCGAACGGGTAGTTCGCGGCGAGCGCGCCCGCGTGGGTGAGCGCGTTGAACAGCGTGCTCTTCCCGACGTTCGGCAGACCGACGATTCCGGCTTCCATGTTCGACCTCGACGCGCGCGAGGACCCGCGCGGGCTCGGGATGCTACGGGCGGACGCGGGGATGTCCCGCTCCGCCGCGGTGGCGGGGGCACGACGCGGGCGCGGTCGCGCGGGGACGGGGCCGGCGGGGGGGCGGAGCCCGCGGACCGACGGCGGTCACGCCGGGGGGACGCGAGGCCCGGTCGGGGGCCGTCGCCGCAGGGGGCCCCCGCAACGCGTCGGGCCCCGGCAACGCGGTGGGCCGCCGCAAGCCGTCGCCGCTGGCGTTGCCGCGACGCCAGGGGGGCCGTGTCACTGGGTGCCAGCGAACACGCGTGCCAGCGAACACGGGTCCCCGCGAACACGGGTCCCCACGAACACGGGTCCCCACGAAGACGGGAGCCCGCGGAGGGGGGCCCCGCGAACGGGTGCCCGCGGCGCGTCCCTGCGTGGTGCCGAAGCCGGGATTTGAACCCGGAAGACCGTATTAGGGTCACTAGGTCCTGAGCCTAGCGCGTCTGCCAATTCCGCCACTTCGGCCTGAAGTCAGCGCGAACGGTGGAGAAGGTACCGGGGGCGGGGGCGGGCTCAAGGCCGGGGCCC